>NMQN01000375.1 GCA_003575245.1 Candidatus Atribacteria bacterium 1244-E10-H5-B2
GAATATCTATCCTGAATAGCTTAAATAACGAATCCCGAAGATTCAATTCCACTTCGCTTTAGCGCATAAATGATTTAGAATAAAATCAGAGATGACCTGGTATAATTTAATAATAAATTTTGTGGCTACCATAAAATTACTTATCACCCCTTCCCTAAATTTTTATTCATTTAAATAATACTCCCTGCAACAGACTAACTATTTCGTTAATTTATATTTTCTTATACCTTCTTTTAATTCTTTGCCCAATCTATAAGATATTAAAGCCACTACCGAGAAAATTAAAATTATTGTAATCAAATACCACAATTACGTTATTTTATTCACCCCCTTTTTTTCTGTAAGAATAGTCACTCACAAAATTATAATAATTTGCTGAACGAAACTTTTAATTTCTTTAATTAGGAATCTTTTTTTATATTTTGTGAAAACCACCTTTTAGATTAGTATTTATATTACTGAGGGTTCGATAATCAGTTCACCCCGTTCAAATCTACCTATATCTAATTTATCGATAGGGATAGAAGTTCCCCCTTTAAGTATTAACTCTGCCATAAGCCGGCTGGCAAGAGGAGCCAGCATAAACCCATGTCCGCTGAAACCTACAGCCATATAGAAGCCATCTACCTGAGGATGCTCACCCACAATCGGCTGAGAATCAGGGCTCATGTTATATGAGCCTGACCATTGTCTTACCATACTCACTTCTTTTAATAGGGGAACAACCGCGGTTATCTTTTGAGCCATCTCCCGGGCAAACTGCCAGCTTGACCCTATATCGTGACCTTTAGGTTCATCAGGGTGCCCAAAACCCATGATGATGCTTCCGTGAGGAGTCTGTTGGCAGTAAAAATTACGAGAAAAGGACATTAACATCGGCTTAAATAGAGGGTCAACCGGTTCAGTAATTAGGATTTGATGCCTTTGGGAATATACCGGTATTTCCACTCCTGCCATTTTCCCTATTTCTCTCGAGTAACCACCCGCGGCATTTATTACAATAGGAGTGAGCACTTCTCCCTGGTCTGTACTGACCGAAACTATCCTATTGTCTTCGGTCTTAATTTCTTTTACTTCGGTAAAATTGAAAATCTTTACCCCCAACCTTTGGGCAGCCTCGGCATAAGCAAAATTTGTATTAAAAGGATTGGCATGACCATCGGTAGGACAGAAGGTTGCTGCCAATATACCTTCTGTATTTAAGGGTGGTACGATCTCCTTTGCTTCTTCTGCGGTTATGTATCTTACATTAATGCCTAATGATTGTTCCAAAGCCACATTTTTCTTAAACTGGTTGACTTCTTTTTCAGTATAAGCCAGCATCAGATATCCGCCTTGATTTAGTTCAATATCATAATCTAATTCTTGACTTAAATTCTCAAATATTTTTATACTCTCTCGAGCCAGGATACAGTTCATCTCAGTTCCAAACTGTTGTCTAATTCCTGCTCCGCACCTGCCGGTAGCACCACTGGCCAGGGTATCTTTTTCAAATAATACTATATTTTTACATCCCATCTTGGCTAAATTATAGGCGATACTACAACCGATTATTCCTCCACCGATTATTACCACACTTGCTCTTTTAATCATCATCATCACCTGCCAGAGTCCTTAATTTTACCGGCTTGGTGGGAGGCCTGAATGTTGGTATGGCTACCTCTTCTATGCTCTTATGACAAAACTTAGCAATTTCCCTTAAGATAATCCTGCGGCAAGTCGTGCCCTGGCATCTTCCCATTCCCGCCCGGGTAACCCTTTTAATCTCATCAAGGGTAGTATAACCTTTTTCTAGGGCTTGCCTGATTTCTCCCCAGGTGATATCTTCACATCGACAAATTATAGTTTCATCTTTCATAAATTTTTGCCCTCCACTTTTATACTTCTTACTTTCATGGCCATACTTTTAGGGACTTCCAGGGAAATTATGTTAGTCTTGTTTTTAATCTTTAAGACCCTTATTACTTTCACTTTACCGAGTATGCCGCCTGCTCTGTCTAAAGCATAAACATCCTCTCCTTTTTCCGGTAGAGGGAGCATTTCGTGGGGTAGTTTGATTAAGGATTTTTCATCTGAATAATTCATATCTATTACGAATATGGCCAGACCGGGGCAGGAACTGATACAGACTCCACAACCGGTACACTTATCAAAATCGACTATGGGTAAGTCGTTTATATCTTTAAAGGGTTTTATTGCCCCAAATTTGCAGGATATGGCACAAGGGTCGCAGGGTATTCTCTGAAAGCATTCTATGATGACTACCGGACCACGGGCTAATCTTTTTTTATCCGGAATTACTTTTTCTAAATCATCATCGGTCGGTATGCCGGTTCTTTCTAACATAGTTAATCCCTCCCCTCCTTTATCAAGGCTTTTTCTATGCCTATCTTAATTTCTTCACTTAAAGGATTATCTCTCAATTCTTTTAATTCTACTTTTAATTTTCTATCTTGCTCTTTATAATTATCACATTTATATCCTAAACTAACCGCGGCATTCAAACCGGCAATTTGACCTTCCAACATGGCACTGCTGGCCTCTTCGATACCGGCTACATCTCCGGCAATATAGATTTTATCTATAGTTGATTTCATATTATCGTCCCTTAAGGCCACATAACCGCAAAGCTCAGGAACATATTTCATCTGACAACTGGCCTGCCAGAGCAGGTCAGAGAGTGGAGATAAACCCACCGCCAGGCAGATAGTATCCACCTCAAGTTCTTTTTCTGTCCCCGGAATAAATTCAAAATTTTGATTGATTTCAGAAATTACCGCTCTTTCTACACAATCCGTACCGTATACTTCTTTCAGAGTATGAGAGGTGTAGATAGGTACTCCCAAACGTCTAATTTTGGAGGCATGCACCAGATAGCCGCCTATGCTGGGAAGGGCTTCCACTATTGCCCCTACCTTAATCCCGGCCTGTAGGAGCTGATAACTTACAATCAAGCCAATATTACCTGCCCCTATCATTAAAATATTGTTACCCGGGACTACGCCGTAAAGATTCATTAAGGTCTGTACCGCCCCGGCACCATAGACTCCGGGTAAGTCATTATTCACAAAAGGCAGCATATTCTCTGATGCCCCGGTAGTTAAAATAATTCTTTTGGCTTTTAGTTTTTTTAATATATCACCATTAACTCCCTGGATAATGGTAATGACCTCATCTTCATAATAGCCAGTGACTGTAGCATTGTCGATTACCTCAATATTGTCATATTCTTTAATGTCCTGTATCATCTTTTTGGCAATCTCTATGCCTCTGATCCCGGCAAACTGTTTTTCGGAACCAAAAAATTTATGGGTCTGTTTGATTAACTGTCCACCTAATTCCAAACCATCGTCAACGAGAGTTACTTTTGCACCTAAAGAAGCGGCATAAATTGCTGCTGATAATCCTGCCGGACCTCCACCGATTATTGCTATATCAGTCATTTTCAATTGAAATCACCTTTTCCTTTTTGGGTTTCTACTCTCATTCCCTCTTCCAATTTGGTTACACAGGTTCTGATATTAGGAATGCCGTTCACTTTCATCAGGCAAGCTGAACATTTTCCTATGGCGCAAAAAAATCCTCTGGGGCGATGATATTTAATGCTTCTGCTTAATACCTTTATTCCGGCGGCCACCAGGGCAGAAGCAATAGGCTCACCCTTATAGCCTTCTAATTCTTTCCCATCTAAGGTAAATTTCATCTTTTCCTTTTGATTAAATTCTAAAATGGGATGCTCTTTTATCCGCATACCTTCCTCCCTTTCTCCATATACTTCCCCTTCAATCCAATCTTTTGTATCTATATGGAGTTTCATTTTACAGGCATTTTTTTGATACTATTCTTTTATATCACCATGATATCCTTGTGTTAAATGAGAAAAAAGGACCAAAAAAATTACCCGGGGCCCAGAGTTCTCCCCAAATAAATAGATCACTTAATGAAACGCCTTTCTCCCCTTCTGGTCCTAAAAAAGATCCGAGAGTTTCCAAGCTTTGATCTCTTCATGTGTGGGAGATAAGTATTCATTTTTCTTGTTGAAATACCATCCATGCCTATTTCTTAAATCCACAAGGAATTCAGCGTAATTAAAAGCAGCCAAAG
>NMQN01000362.1 GCA_003575245.1 Candidatus Atribacteria bacterium 1244-E10-H5-B2
CAGAGGCAACGGCTGATGGTTATGCTGCAATAAGCTTAGCGAAGGCGGATTGGACAGTTGCATCAGTTGGCGATGTTACCACAGCAGAGCAACCGCAGAAAACTTTTACCTTTACTGCAGCAAGCACAAATTTAGGTTATTACATAACTGACGAAGCAGGAACAGGGTTATTATGGATTGAAGAATTTTCCGATGCCCCACACACCCTTCCAAGTGGCGGTGGAACAGAAAAAATTACTGTGAAGCTTATAGGCGAATAGTTTGATAGGTGAATAAAGGAGTAATTTTATGGATATGGAATTTCATATAGGTAATAGTGATACTTCACAATTTAATGTTTCTTTGCCTGATTATCCCGATTATCCCATAGAAGAAAACAATATTATGAGAACAGATTTTAATAATTGGAATCTGACTGATTTTACCTTAACTGATGTGTAGAAAGAGAATAATATGAAAATACAGCAGACTAAAGAATTAATAGATAGGCGGTAAAATTTAGATTAAGGAGATAAAAAATGGCTTGGTTATCAGACTTTAACAAAAGGATGAAATTAACCATAGACAATACCAAAATAAATGCCTCTACTTCTCAAGTTAAATTATGGACTGAATATGGAAATAATCCAATTTTGTCTCCAGAAGGTGACGAGGATATCACTGTTTGGGGAAGTGTTTTAAAAGTTGGTTCAACTTATCATATGTACTATTCGTATTTGGATGTTGGTAATGCGAGGCAAATAGGACATGCTACCAGTGACGATGGCAAAAGTTGGACAAAAGATGCTGTGAATAATCCTGTATTTACAAAAGGAGTGGAAGGAAAATTTGATGATCTCGGTGTTTGGTGTTCTATGGTTTGGAAAGAATCGACTACTTGGCACATGATTTATACTGGCCAAGAGACCACTTCAGAAATAGCGGTTGGTTATGCAACTTCTTCTGATGGGATAGAGTGGACAAGACAGAACAATGGAAATGCTGTTTTAGTTGGAACTGCTGCAGCGTGGGATGAAGCCGATGTTGAAGGTTGGGGTATTATTAAAGTAAATTCTACATATTATCTTTGGTATAACACAGTATTTCCCGCTGAAAGAAAAGTAGGATTAGCTACCTCTACAAATCTTACTGAATGGACAAAAGATGGAAATAATCCCCTTTTCGATGGTCATAGAATGTGTTCTTTCCCCTTTAAAAGAGGAAGTTATTATTACCTTTTGGTATCTTACTTTTCAGGAGATGCTGGTGATTATCCCAAAGGTATAGAATTATACCGTGATACTAATCCAACATTTTATACAAATGATAGAACTTTTTTAGGTGAGCCTATTCTTGGTGTTGATGGACAATGGAATAGACGTTTGGAGACCCCCTGTATTTTGACTGATGATATAGGACGGGATAGCTATGCTGCATCGAATAATGAACTTTGGTGCTACATGGGAGGTGATACTGCTACAAATGTATGGAAAACAGGTATGACTATCGAATCCGATATTGATATAGCACTTACACCTACAACACATCTATCTTGGTTTCCTGCAACTGTTTTTTTATCTTCTGTTCATGGGGATTGTGTTTTTGATGAATTAGTTGCTGATGCTAATAGATTTAAAATTGCCTTTACTAAGTCGGATGGAATCACACAACTGTATGGTGAAATAGAAAAATGGGACGATAGTAATGAAAGTGCGATAATTCACGTTTCGAGAGATGGGTGGTTTATTTCTGATACAGCAGATACAGTTTTTTATATGTATTATGACATTGATGCTTCAAATAATATTACTTATATTGGTGATATAGATTCAACACCTGGTGGTAAGGTTTGGAATGACCGTTTTAGGGCAGTTTATCATAAAGTCGATGCAACTACTTCAACCATTAAAGATAGTACGAAAAATAACGAAGATGGTACAAAAAAAGCTGCCAATGAACCAATAGAGGCAGCTGGAAAAATTGGGCAAGGACAGGATTTTGATGGTGTAGATGATTATATTAATATAACTTCTGAAGATGTAACCCCCCAAACTGGAACTTTTGAACTGCTTTTTAATACTGATGATGTTAGTGCGGATAGAAGAATGCTTTCAGAAATAGGTGGTGGCGGTTATTTTAATTTTAAATTGACGGGTACAGATGATAAGTTTCAAATGAAAGTCCACGATAGAATTGATTTTGCGAGTTATGAGGAAGCAGTAAGCATATCGACTTGGTATTATGCAGTCGCAGCCTTCGATACAGATGACGCTTCATTTTATATGGATGGTGCTTGGAAAAGCACAGATGATACTTTTGTAGGATTATTTACTGATGGGACAGGTATTAAATTTGGACATAATAGGAGTAACACCCCAGGTACTGCTTATGATGGTAAATTAGATGAAGCAAGGATATCAGATATAGTTAGAAATACTGCTTGGATAAAAGGAACTTATAATTCATTATGGGATACCTTGCTTACTTATGGGAGTGAGGAGGAAGAACTAGCCGATTTTGAATATGTAGGTACTGGGACATTTGCTTATTCTGGAACCGCAATAATAATAATTGGTTTTACTTGTGAGGGTAGTGGAGAATTAACCTATTCGGGGACGGCAATCCAATCTCATACAAAGAGTTATTTTACTACAGCAAGCGGGCAGTTAGTTTATTCTGGAAGTGCAGACCAGGTATACTCAAAAAATTATCTATATGAAGGTAGCGGATCTTTAACTTTTTCTGGAGAGGCAGTAATTATTATTGGTCTTGCCTTTGTAGGCGGTGGTTCACTAACTTATTCTGGCGAGGCATCTGTAACTTATAGCCCTGATTATTTATGTACAGCAGTCGGGGAATTAATCTATTCAGGAGAAGCGATCTTTTCCTATTTATGTAATTTCTTATTTACCGGAAGCGGGGAACTTGCCTATTCAGGCGTTGCCGAGCAATCTTATACCTACAGTTTCAGTTATGAGGCAGACGGCTCTTTTACATTTAGCGGTGAAGGAACTTATACCTTAGGATTTGCTTATACGAGTAGCGGAGAACTCGCCTATTCAGGTACTGCGATATGTGAATATACTATTGTTGGTGCAGACTTTGAATATGCAGGTAGCGGTTCACTAATCTATTCCGGAGAGGCGACTCAATTTCATACTAAAGACTTTGTTTGTATCGCAAGTGGAACTTTGACTTTCAGCGGAGCTTATACTTTAGAAATATCCTATATCGGTAGCGGTTCTTTTGCTTTTAGTGGTATAGGAACTTACTCTATTGAATTTGCTTATGTAGGAGCTGGGACACTAACATATTCAGGAGAAGCGGGCCAATCCCATACTAAAGATTTCCTTTGTTTGGCGAGCGGTTCTTTTATTTATAGCGGTTTAAGTTCTTATACTTTAGGACTTATCTACACAGGGACTGGCACACTTATTTTTGGTGGTATTGCCTCTCAAGTTTATACTAAAAATTTCTTATACCCAGCGAGTGGACAAATAACCTATTCTGGAGAAGCTATACAATCCCATACCAAAGTCTTTAGTTGCGTGGCAAGTGGGGTACTTTCGTTTAGCGGTGCAGGAACCTACTCCTTAGGCTTTACTTGTGTAGGAAGTGGAGCTTATAACTTCGGTGGAACGGGCCTTTATAGTTTAGGATTATCCTATGTGGGAAGTGGGAACTTCGTAACTTCTGGTTCGGGAAGTTATTATTATTTAATTGTCGGTTGGGAATATATAGGGAGTGGAGTATTTAGCTATTTAGGGGATGCAGTTTATAGATACACAACTTTATGGAGTAAAGTGACCAAAGAGATAGGCGATTGGGCTAAAGTAGATAAAGAAAAGGATGAATGGACTAAAATAGACAGAGAAAAAGAGGATTGGGGGAAAACGGGCAAGGAGTAAGGAGATGATACAATGTTAGGAATTGAAATAGGAAAAGCAATATCTGAACATGGAATAAATATCGTAACTGGTATATTCTTAGTATTAGTTTGCTGGCTGGTCAGATATTTGGTTAAAGAACAAAGTAAGAATAGGAAAAGATCGCTTCTCCTGAATAGATTAATTCCCCGACTGCTGTACATAAATAATCAGGGCTATAAGTTACAGATGCCTC
>NMQN01000018.1 GCA_003575245.1 Candidatus Atribacteria bacterium 1244-E10-H5-B2
ATCCGAGAGCCGGACTCCCGACATATTCCCCTTTCTCTATTTTGTAATTTAATACTGCCCTGGTCCTCTCACTTATTAAGTCCCTTTCCATTTGAGCCATCGCTCCTATTATGGTCATAAAGAAATTACCCTGAGCGGTAGAAGTATCTATCCTTTCGGTGATACTATGAAACTGGACTTCATTTTTCTTGAAAATTTCTTCTACTAAATATAACAAATCGAAAGTCCTTCGGGTCAATCGATCCATTTTATAAACTATAATATGTTTAACAAAACCTTCTTTGATTAGAGATAGTATTTTTTGTATACCCTCTCGGTTTAAGTCCTTTCCCGATATGCCTTCATCTTTTATTATTTCTACCCTTCCTAAATTATGTAACTTTACGTATTGTATTATTTTGTCTTCCTGGACATTAAGAGATAAACCCTCTTTAGCCTGCTCCTCCGTGCTTACTCTACAATAGCCAACTAACCTGGTTATTTCTTTCATTATTTTTATTCACCTTCTTTTTTTACCATATTCTCTTTCTGGTTAATAGGTAAATTCCTATCACCAGCGCCACATAATTATTTATACCCTTATTTATCATTTGAATATCTCTTTTAAGTTTTTATTAGCCTCATTAACTCCCCTGACAAAATACTCCCATTCCTCAAATTTAAAGCCACAAGAGGCCGAAACGTCTGAACTGGCAATATAAAGGCCTATCTCGTCTTTCTCCAGTTCGCAACCCATCGCCAGGGATTCCCCGATCTTAGTTTCTGATAATAAAGTTTGTTTGTCTTTTCCAAAGACTTTTACAAATCCCTTAAATTTAATTTTATTTTTCATAATTTCACCCCTTATTTTACCCAATTAAATAAAATCCAATACCATATATTTTGACAATTTTCTTCTTTGTCAGGGTCTTGATAGTATTCTCTAAATTGCCACACCATAAAGATAGGAAAGAATATGAAAATATATATTATATTAGCCAATTTCTTATACCCCCTAAGATATAATAAGATAAATGGTAGCATTAACCAAATAATTAAACCTATCAATTTACCAGATTTTACGAATCAATTTTCGGCCTATAATTTTATTCTTTACTCTCCTGGCCACCTTCTTAGGATCTCCGCTTGTTATCACTTTAACGTCGTTAAGTTTGCGAGCCAGTTTATAAAGAAAGCTAACCGTCTTAGTCATACTACTCATTTAATTAAAACCCCCTTTTTTTGGTTATTCTAAATATCTTTAAATTGCGATCCTATGTTTTAAATTATATTCCTGATTGTATTTCTTGATTTTCTCCCGATTATCTATAATCCAACGTTCTCTCCTGGCCTGACAGGCCTCTTTATTCTCCTGGTAATATTTCAAGTTCCTTTTCTTGATCGCTTTTTTATTGCTCTTATACCATTTCCCGGCAAGCTTCTTTAAATGTTCCTTATGTTCTTCCCGATAGTTCTTGAAATAAACGCTCCTGTCCTTCTTATTAGTTTCCTGATATTCTTTATTCCGAATTAATATTTTATCCCTATTCTGGTAATAGTATTTTAAAGATTCCCGGCTTCGGCAGACCTTGCAAACTCCGAGCCTGCCGTCAGTATTTCTCTTCTCTATCGAAAACTTGAAGATCGGCTTTGTCTCCCCACACTTTGAGCAAGTCTTAAAGCATATGGTCTTTATTCTGCTCTTTCGTTCTTCGAGGCTCTGCTCGATATTAGAATAACGAGGCTCAAACTCAAATTCCCTTTTCATTGACTAACCACTTCCTTAAAAATTGTTAGACAATCGATATAGGTTATCACCCCCTTTTATTAGTTCGCTTATTTATTTCTCTTTCCTGATCGAAAAATAAATTATCCCTATCACTACCGCTGTTACTACGCTTAAAACTGCAACAAGAAGATACCACCCCATTATTTAGACCCCCTTATTAAGTTTATTTTGCCTATCCCCTTGTAGCCAACCCGACATACGGATTCCCTTCTTTTGGAAACGGTATTGCCATTATTAACTCCAACAATTCTTCTATATCCTCTTCGCCCAATTTATACCTGTATCCTTTCAAAATTTCACAGACCTTTTTTTTGTATTCTTTTTTAGTCAATTTTATCGCCACCTTTATTTTTTAACTTTCGCTCCTGATAACTGCCTGGTAATGTTCGAGTTTCCGGTCAGCGATAACTGTTTTTTCTTCGATTAGAGGAAAACCGCAAACCGGGCATATATTTCTACCCCAACCAAAAAACCATTTCTCACATTTCCCGCAATAGGTTTTGAAACCCTTAACCATAATAACCCCCTTTCAATTAGATAACTCTCTCAGAATAGGCTAAAGAACGTTCCCTGATAGCCTAGTTAGCATTTATTTGACCTTTAGCGTATGGATTTATAACCCCCTTTCGTTTACCAAGAATCCCAAAAATAGCTAAAAGATATAAGAAATAAGGCCTTTTCATCGATTAGGCTAAAAATAAGACCTCGAATTTTGCGTTTTAAGGGGGGTCAAATATCGAATACGATCAGTCGTAAGCGTAAATTCGCTATCTTCAAATTTTTTTCACCTGCCCCCCGGTAATGCCACAAACCGGAGAGCAGGGGACCGGCAATCTGCAGAACGCATAGAAAGTCAGATCACCGAATTATTTCACTTACTCTCTTTTTTCTCTTTCTTGATCGCAGAATAAATTATTCCTGCTACTACGGCCAAAACTGCAATAAGCAAAGCCCACTCCATTATTAAAAACCCCCTTCCTATTTGTAAAGAAAAGATAATAATTTATTCAATATTCTCTACGATTGGTAGAGAATTCAGGTTATCACCCCCCTTTCTTATATCACCGACTTTTAATTATCTTTATTATCTTTTTGACATCTACCCCATCTTTCATTTTAATCGGTTTGCTCCCACAAATTGGACACACCAAAATTATTTTTCGTCTACGCCGGCACCACCCGCAAACTAAGCATTTATATCTTGGATACATCTTAGACCCCCTCTTCATTGCCTTTAAAATATCCCTGCCCCCGGAGCGTTTAGGTTTTTAGACAACAGGGGCAGGGGACCGGCAATCCGGCAAAATCCCGTTAGAAAGTCCGGACCGCCGGGATACGATTCCTTAATTTATTTTATTTTGACTCTCTTAGCTACTTCCTGGCTTCCCCAGCTCCAAACAATTACTAAAATTCCTTGTGGGGCATTTTTAATCAAATACAAATACATTGGAATTTTAGCTATTAGATAATCCCGTTCGCCTGGCTTTAATTCTATTTCAGGCCAAGCGTTAGAGGTTCTCGCATATAAAGGGCATCCATCGACATCTTTTACTATCATATTTACACTACCTTTCCAAACATTTTCCCCTTTATTAGTAGCGTAACACTGAGTTACATAATAATCCGGTGCCTCTGAAAATAGTATATCTTCTGGACTTAAAGTTAATACAGATTGTTTTTTATTCCCTTCACCACAACCCACTAACGACAAGACTAAAACTATGACTAATACTATTAATAAAATTTTCCTTTTCATTATTAAATCCTCCCTTATTCCACATCATTATAATCACAAATCAATTTCGAAAAACATGCCACGCTCCGTAAAACCACATTGTCTGTAGAATTCTCTCGCTTTTATATTTATCTTCTCAGTGCTAACCTCAACTTCACAGCATCCGAGTTGACGGCTCTTTTCAATAGCACTTGATAGCAATTGCTTACCAAGGCTTTTACCACGATAACTTTTAGCGACGATAATCTCGTCAATTAACCCAGAGAGTCCACGATGCAAAATTGTCTTACGAGTCGTAAAGTTGACGAATCCGACTACCACTCCCTCTATCTCTGCCACCAGAATATGAGAGTTATCCTCACTTAAAAGATTTTGACAGTTCTCAGCAATCAGTTTAATGTCAATACCTTCTGTGTTTCCCATAGCTTCAATGAGTTCAAGCGTCAACTCCCTAATTGTTAACAGGTCGGATTCCCTTGCTTCTCTGATGAGAATTTCAGCTTTATTATTCATACTATTCACCCCCCTTCCGGTCTTTGATAGTTCCCTTCCTTATCCTAAAATACTGCTTTTTGATCATAGGGAATAAAT
>NMQN01000025.1 GCA_003575245.1 Candidatus Atribacteria bacterium 1244-E10-H5-B2
GCCGTTTTAGCAAATCCTAATGCCTTAAATAGTTATGGTATTAAAGCGATGGAAGGTGGCATATTTCATATTATAAATTATTCTTTATATAAAGGTCTATTGTTTTTAACTGCCGGCGCTTTATTCTATAGGACAGGGACTAGGGATCTTAATAAGATGGGTGGTTTAGCCCACTATATGAAATATACTACTATCTTTTTCATTATTGGAGCTGCAGCTATTGCCGGGCTTCCTCCCTTTAACGGCTTCGCCTCCAAACTTTTAATTTATGAATCAGTGTATAGATTTAATCCGCTTTTATCTATAGCAGCTATGACAGTTAGTATTTTAACTTTAGCCTCATTTGTTAAAGTATTTGCTAGTGCATTTTTAGGTCCCAAGTTGCCTCAATTTAAGGAAGTAAGAGAAGTACCTCGAAGTATGGTCTTTGCTATGGCTGTTTTATCTTGCATTATAATATTTTTTGGATTATTCCCGGACCTGATAGTAAAAAATTTAGTAAATCCTGCGGTAATGTCTTTAATAGAGCAGTTTAAGTATACCGGTACAGTATTAGGAGGTATGTAGGGAATGTTAGGATTATCAGAAGAAGGTAAGTAACTACTTATCAAACACGAAACAAAAAAAATAAATAAAGGAGATAAAGAATAGAATGGAATCTGTGGACAGAATAAAAAAGATACTCGTAGATCGATTAGGAGTTGACGAAAGCAAAATTACCGAAAATTCTTCTTTTCTTGTTGATCTGGGTGCAGACTCTTTAGACATAGCTGACCTGATATTGGCTTTCGAGGAAGAATTTAATTCAGAAATCCCGGATGAAGATGTGGAAAAAATTAAGACTGTCGGAGATATGATTAAATACTTGGATAAATAAAAATAAAAGGAAGTGGTTTAAAGAATGATGCCATTAAAGTTAAAGGCCTTAGAAGAAACCAGGTCTTTCTACAATGTAGAATTGAAAAAGGAAGGTCTAACAGAAAGAGAAAGAGATAAATATTTAAAGGCTTTAAGGGTTATTGAGGGATTTATTAAGAGAAGAGAGAAAGCCGAAGAAGAAGGGGAGCATAAAAAATTTATTGACGCTTAGAAGGGGTTTAAAATGAAAAAGAAAATGATATTGTTTTTAGTTTTGGTGTTATTATTTTTGGTATTGCAAACCATTGGTTTGCAAGGAGAAGAAAAAGAACGAATAACAATATTAGCTTTTGTAAGTGGGAATCGCTATTTAGGATATACTGAAATAAATAAATTAAATTATACAGAAGGGTTAATGGATATGCTTTTTTGTCAAACATACGTATTTAATCCTGAATTATATTCCAACCTTGAAGAGACAACTAAAGATATGACAGCAGGGCAGATAAAGGCAATTTTTTATAGATACTTAGAAGAACATCCGGAAGAATGGCATAATGGTGCCGCTTCAATGTTTCATTCAGCGATAACTGAAATTGTTGGAGTGGGAAGGGACTAAAGTAAAACGAAAAATAAAGGGGGTTAAAGAATTGAAAAATATGAATCCTAAAATGGTGGAGATTCTGAGCGAGGATACTTTGGAACTTCGGTGCAAAAAATGCGGTCGAAAATGGTTTCCCGGTATATTGTCAGGTGGTCGATTGGCTCGGGGAAGTTGGCAATGCCCTGAGGGTTGCAGGTCAGAAGATTTAAAAAAATAAATAAATAAAGTTTCAGAACTAAAAGAAAGGGGGTAACTAAATCTATGTGGTGGCTTTTGATTCCAATATTGATTTTCGGGGCAATAGCCTTAATATCTTATCAATCAGGTAAAGAATTAAAAGAAGATATAAAGAAAAAGCTCGTCTGAACTAACCCGGTGGTCTGACTTTTTATGCGTTCTGCAGATTGCCGTTTACCCTGCTCTCTGGGTTTTGTCATATCTTCCCGGAGAGCAGGGATTATTTAATAGGTGGTGGTGCCTATGGCTTTTCCTACCAAAAAAAGCAGGGGGTAAATGTTTATGGGAATATAAGTATATTTCCGTATTGTAGAGAAAAAGAACGACCCTGCTCTCCGGTTTTTTTAGTTTTCCCGGGGAGCAGGGGCAATTTAAAAGTTAATACTATCAAGCTGATACTATTAACTAACGACAAGGTCATAGGCTCTGACTTTGTGAGATAGATTAGAAAAAGGAGTATTAAGATCTTGAAGAAAAACAGAATAAAAGACAGAAAGAAGGATCCTTCAAAGAGTTTTATGTAAGTAATCTCGTTTAGTTGATTATCCTTTATTTATAAGGGTTTTATCCCTTCCTTCTTTTCTATTGATAACATTAGAAGAAAAGTTGAAGTTTACCTATATAAACAATAATTAAATATATAAAAAGCGTTATTAAAGATAGCGATAAAAATAAGCTAATTTTCAGTATCTCCTGTAATGGTTATTTTTAAAGGGTTTCAGTTCATTGGTCTTATAATAGTGTTTATGTAAAGTAAATGATTGAATAAGAAGAATAAACAGCTCTCTCTATATAGTATATGTTTGACAATGTAGGGTATAAGTATTAAAATAACAATAAAAGAGAAGGAGGTTAAGGTTGTGCCGATAAAGCTAGATGAAGAAGTTTATTTTTCAGTAGAGGAATTAGTTGCGATCTTACCTTTAACTGCCTTAACTATTCGTGATTATTTGCGAAGGGGAAAGCTCAAAGGTAAAAAGGTGGGCAAGCTGTGGTACGTATCAAAAAGAAATTTAAAATCATTTTTAGAGGGGAATATTAAACAAGATTTATGAATACCAGGGAAAAAATTATTACTCTTTTATCTCAAAGCGAGAAGCCTTTAGGTCCTAAAAAAATAGCCTTTGAACTTAAAAAAAGCCGGGCAAATATAAGGAAGATTCTATCTAACTTATGCAAAGAGGGGAAGATTGTCAGGGTTGGCTTTGGTAAATATGTAGTTTCAAGTGTGAATAAAAGTGTGAACATTTCAGGTAAAAGTGTGAACGTAGGTGAAAGTGTGAATGTCGAGGGTCCAAAGGCAAAGAAGCTGGCTAACAAGGAAATCAATAAATATCGGAGAACTTATTTTCAGAGGCTAAAGGCAAGCGATCCCGAAGCCTATGAAAAGATACGATCCGCGAGAAATAAATATCTTAAGAGGTGGCGGGTCAGGAATCCGGACTACAATAAGAATTGGCTAAAAGAATATTACAAAAAATATCCGGAGAGGGTCAGAGAATCTCAGAGAAGATACTGGGTAAAGAGGGCTATGTCATCAGATTAAAAGGAAGGTGATAAATAATTGCTCAGATACGAATGCCCTAAATGTCAAAAGGTTTTTTGTGGCTGGGCTATGAAACACAAGTATAAAAATAAGTGTCCTGTTTGCGGTGGGACAAATTGTTATAGAGGAGGTGATAATAAAATAGAGGTACTCTGAAAGGCACAAGATAAGATAACAAGAATAGGAGGTGGTTTTATAAGATTAATAGGGTTAAAGATACTGAGTAACCTAATAAAAATTAAAAGGAGGTTTTTCTCATGACTGCTATAATGGAACTTTTAGATACCATTAATGCATTTGTCTGGGGACCACCGATGATGATTATATTAGTCGGCACCGGATTATTCTTGACCATCAGGTTAGGTGGAGTACAATTTAGGAAAATCGGTTATGCTTGGAAACTTATTTTTAGAGGGGCTTTTAAGAAAGATGTAGCTGAACGGGGAGAAGGAGAAATTACCCCTTTCCAGGCACTGACTTCAACCCTTGCCGCTACAGTCGGAAATGGTAATATCGCCGGAGTAGCCACTGCAGTAGCTGCTGGTGGTCCTGGTGCATTAGTATGGATGTGGCTTACTGCTTTAGTCGGAATGTGTACCAAAATGTGTGAAGCTACCCTCGGTGTAAAATACAGGATCAAAGATAAAGACGGAGTTTATGCCGGTGGTTCGATGTACTTTATCGAAAAAGGGTTAGGGCAAAAATGGTTAGGCTGGCTCTTCGCCTTCTTCGGTGCAATCTGTGCCTTTGGAATCGGAGATATGGTCCAGACTAACTCCATGGCCCTGGTCGGGAATGCTGTTTTTAAAATACCGTTTGTAGTTACCGGTCTATCATTGGCTTTTTTAGTCTGGATAGTCGTAGTAGGAGGGATCAAAAGGATCGGTGAAGTTACCGAAAAATTGGTCCCCCTCATGGCTATTTTTTACATCGTTGGAGCAATGGTTATAATTATCTCTAAAATTGATCTATTACCTTGGGCAGTTAAAGAAATATTTAGATCTGCCTTTACCGGAAGGGCTGCTTTCGGTGGATTTGCCGGGGCTACTGTTGCTCAGGCAATGAGGTTTGGGGTAGCCAGGGGGATATTCTCTAATGAAGCTGGTTTAGGTAGTGCCAGTATTGCCCACGCCGTCGCCCAAACTAAACACCCAGCCCGTCAAGGGGCTATTGCTATGGTCGGAGTTATGATCGATACCCTAATCGTCTGTTCTATGACCGGTATTGTTATTGTGATGACTGGAGCTTTAGAAACAGGTTTCACTAGTACCGCCCTTACTGCTTATGCATTTACTACTGTTTTAGGAGGGTTAGGTGGACCTATTATAGCCCTCGGTTCCTTATTATTCGGTTATTCTACTATTATTACCTGGTGTTATTATGGCCAACAATGTGCTCGTTACATCTTCGGTCCTGTTATAATTAAACCTTATGCCTGGATTTTCGTCATTGTTGCCTTCGCCGGTGCCATGGTAAAAGTCCCATTTGTCTGGTTACTTACCGATACCCTCAATGGAGCGATGGCTATACCTAACTTAATCGGATTAGTCTTCTTAAGCGGTGTAATGGCCAAGGAATTAAAAGAATACTTCTCTAATCCAGAACTCTTAAAATAAAGGATTAGGAAGGGGGTAATTGTCCATTACTACCCCCTCCCAATATTAATTAATAGGAAGGAGATTAAAAAAAATAATGATTATTGGTGTACCCAAAGAAATTAAAAATAATGAAAATAGGGTGGCCATTACCCCAGCTGGGGTAAAAGCTTTCTACCAAGTAGGACATCAAGTGCTGGTCCAAAAATCAGCTGGTCTGGGGAGTGGTATCGAAGATGCAGAATTTAGTCAAGCAGGAGCTACCATAATTAATACAGCAAAAGAAGTCTTTGAAAAAGCTGAAATGATTACAAAGGTCAAAGAACCTTTAGCTCCTGAATATGACCTCTTAAGGGCTAAACAGATCCTCTTTACTTATTTCCATTTTGTTTCTTCTTTAGGATTAACCAAGGCTATGCTAGATAGGAAAATTGTCTGTATTGCTTATGAAACCGTCCAGACTGAAGATGGTTATCTGCCTTTATTAGCTCCGATGAGTGAAGTAGCAGGTAAAATTGCTTCCCATATTGCTGCTTACTATCTTGCTCTACCTTATGGTGGAAGAGGCGTACTGATGGGTGGTGTACCGGGAGTTAGCCCCGCCAAAGTCGTAGTAATTGGAGGAGGAACTGTTGGCACCTGTGCTGCAAAAGTGGCAGCAGGTTTAGGAGCAAGGGTCACTTTACTTGATATAAGTATAAAAAAATTAAGATATTTAGATGATGTTTTACCAAAAAATATTACTTTAATTGTATCCAATCAACATAATATCGAAGAAGAGATAAGGGATGCCGATGCAGTAATTGGTGCTGTCTTAATCCCTGGTGCTGAAGCTCCAAAATTAGTAACTGAAGAGATGTTAAAGAAGATGAAACCAAATTCAGTTATAGTAGATGTAGCCATCGATCAGGGAGGATGTTTTGAAACAAGCAGACCAACTTCTCACAGTGAACCAGTCTATAAAGTCCATAATGTTCTACATTATTGTGTTACTAATATGCCAGGAGCCTTTGCCAGAACCTCTACTTTTGCTTTAACTAATGCCACTCTACCTTATGGATTGGAAATTGCCAATAAGGGTTACAAAAAAGCCTTAATGGAAAATAAAGCTTTAGCTAAAGGGTTAAATGTCATCGATGGTAAAATTACTTATGAACCGGTGGCAAGAGCTTTTAATTTAAAATATTATCCACTCGAAGACATAATTATATGACATCGAAAATAAAGAACTGAAAAGGATACTGGATTAGAGGTTATTTTTAAAAACTCGGATCTCTAAGGGGATCATAAGGGGTATCTTAAAGGGATTTTTGCTATAACGCCCAGGAAGGTAACTATAACAAGAAGCCAGGCATTAGGTGCCCCTTATATTTTACTATCTAGGGATAATTATATACGAAAAAGGGGCTGCTATTAATTAAAAATAATAAAAAAGGAGAAGATCGTATGGAGAAACTAATTGAAGTGCGTTGGCATGGTAGAGGCGGTCAAGGGGCAGTTACAGCCTCCAAATTATTGGCTACTTCTGCCCTTGCTGAAGATAAGTATATTCAGGCTTTTCCTGAATATGGTCCCGAAAGGATGGGGGCACCTATCCAATCTTTTACTCGGATAAGCGAAACCCCTATTAAAATTCATTGTCATGTGACTAATCCCCATATGGTAGTGGTCTTAGATCCTACTTTATTGGGAGTAGTGGATGTGACCGAAGGGTTAACTGAAGATGGTGTTTTAATAATAAACTCCGAGGATTCACCAGCCCAGATAAGGGAGAAATTAAATCTAAAAGGTAGAAAGGTCTATACAGTAGATGCCAACAAAATTGCTCAAGAGACTATAGGAAGACCCCTGCCCAATACCCCATTAATTGGAGCACTGATAAAGGCAACAGGATTATTAAAACTAGAGAAAGTCTTAGCTGATATCGAGGATAAATTTAAAAAGAAATTTAATTCCAAGATTGTAGAAGGCAACATCAATGCTATTAAGAGGGCTTATCAGGAGGTGAAAGGTGAATGAGTAATCTTGAGAAATTAGGCTGGAAGGAGATCCCCGAAGGAGGTTTAATTGTAGAGGCGGGAAATGCTACTAATTATGAGACAGGCTCCTGGAGGTCTTCTAGACCGGTAAGGGATGTCGATAAATGTACCAACTGTTTAATCTGCTGGGTCTATTGTCCTGACTCTTCTATAATGGTTTCTGATGGAAAGATAAAAGAAATTGATTATTCTCACTGTAAAGGTTGTGGAATATGTGCCAAAGAGTGCCCAGTAAAGGCAATTAAAATGGTAGATGAAAAAGAATTTACTAAGCAGAAAGGAGGAAAAAATGAGTAATAAAATTACTGCAATAACTGGCAATGATGCCGTAGCTTATGCCATAAAACAGATAAACCCAGATGTAATGGCTGCCTATCCCATTACCCCTCAGACTGCTTTAGTGCAAAAATTTTCCGAATATGTAGCAGATGGGCTGGTAGATACTGAATTTGTAACCGTAGAAAGTGAACACAGTGCGATGAGTGCCTGTGTTGGGGCAGCTGCTGCTGGCGGTAGAGTAATGACAGCTACCGCTGCCAATGGTTTAGCTTTAATGTTGGAGATAGTCTACATTGCCGCTTCTAATAAATTACCAATTGTTATGCCGGTAATAAATAGGGCCTTATCTGCTCCTATCAATATCCATTGTGATCATAGTGATACTATGGGTGCCCGAGATTCAGGTTGGATTCAGATTTTTTCTGAAAATGCTCAAGAGGCTTATGATAATACCATCCAGGCGATAAGAATTGCTGAGCATATGCGGGTACGACTACCAGTAATGGTGATGCAGGATGGATTTATTACCAGTCACAGTATAGATTGTGTGGAATTTTTAGAAGATGATAAAGTGACTAAATTTATCGGAAAATATCAGCCTCGATATCCCTTATTAGATGTAGATCATCCGGTGACTTATGGTCCCCTAGATTTATATGATTACTATTTCGAACATAAAAGACAACAGGCGGAGGCAATAAAGAATGCCCAAAAAGTAGTAGTAGAAGTAGACAAAGAATTTAAACAGATCTCGGGGAGAGGATATGGGCTCTTTGAAGAATATTATTTATCTGATGCTGAAAGAGCAATTGTAGTCCTTTCCTCAACTGCTGGAACAGCCAAGCAAGTAGTAGATGAATTAAGGGCAGAAGGAGAAAAAGTGGGTTTATTAAAGTTAAGATTATTTAGGCCATTCCCTTACAAAGAGATTTCCCAGGCTCTTTCTCATCTTAAGGTAATAGCTATTCTAGATCGCTCTGATTCCTTTGGTGGATTTGGTGGGCCATTATTTACTGAAATTAGGTCAGCCCTCCTGGAATCGGAAAAGATTCCTCAGAATGTCAATTATATCTACGGCTTAGGGGGAAGGGATATTAATCAGACCGATATTGTCTCTATCTATGCTGATTTAGATAAAATAGCAAAAACAGGTAAAGTCAAAGAACGAGTCAAATACTTTGGTGTAAGGGAATAAGGAGGTGTTAATGAATGGCAAATCTTAAAGAATTATCAAAGAAAAAAGAACTTTTAACCGGGGGACATCGACTTTGTGCTGGTTGTGGTGCTTCTATTGCAGTAAGACAGATTCTTTCTGTCTTAGATGATCCGGTAGTAGTAGGTGTTGCTACTGGTTGTTTAGAGGTAGCTACTACCATCTATCCTTATACTGCTTGGGATACCCCATTTATCCATAATGCCTTTGAAAATGTTGCCGCTACTATTAGTGGGGCAGAGGCTATGTTCAGTTCTTTAAAGAAACAAGGTAAAATCGATAAAGATATTAAATTTATCGCCTTTGGAGGTGATGGAGGAACCTATGATATAGGAATTCAATCACTATCTGGTGCTTTAGAAAGAGGGCATAATTTTGTTTATGTCTGTTATGATAATGAAGCTTATATGAATACAGGAATACAAAGATCTAGTGCTACTCCTCGCGGGGCTTGGACTACCACTACTCCAGCGGGAAAGGTTATCCCCGGGAAGACCCAATATCGCAAAGACCTTACTGCTGTAATAGCTGCCCACCATATTCCCTATGTAGCTCAGGCTTCTATCTGGAGATGGAATGATCTGATAGAAAAAGCTCGCAAGGCTTTCTACACTGATGGACCAGCATTTATAAATGTCCTTTCTCCTTGTCATCGAGGCTGGAGATATAATATGGAAGATACGATAAAGATTGCTAAACTTGCTACCCAGACTAATTTCTGGCCCTTGTATGAGGTTGAGAATGGTAATTGGAAATTAAATTATAAACCAAAAGAGAGAAAACTTATCAAAGGGTGGATGGAATTACAGGGCAGATTCAGTCATCTCTTTAGACCAGAGAATGAACATATAATCAAAGAGATTCAAGAAGAGATAGATAACAATTGGGAAAGATTGCTGGCTAAATGTGGAGAAAAATAAAATTTTCACTGAATGGATATAGGAAATTATTTATTTAATGAAAATAATCCCACGAGCTATGAAAGCAAAAAGAAACGGAAAATCAAAAGGTGATAAGCTATGATCATAAAAAAATTATCCGGTTATATCGGACTATTGCTGATTTTATCTTATTCAATTTTAAGAGGTTTAAAAGATGAGTAAAAAGACGATATTTCTGGGAATAATAAGGCGGTATTTAAAAATGCATATCAAAGTTAAATGCAAAAATTGCGACTGGGAAGGCCAAGCGATTGTGGGGGAAAAGGGCTATCCTCTTGATAATTATAAATGCCCCAAATGTGGCCGGAATATAGAAAGAGACAGAGGAAGGTATAACTATCATAGCGAATCTGCTCAATTAAAATAAATAAGAAGGAATAATCTTCCGGTGATCCAGACTTCTATCCAACTTTATCCGGATTGCCGATCCCTGCCCCCTGTCCCCTTAAATAAACGTTTTTTCAAAGGGGGCAGGGGATATTTAAAAATTGTAGGTAGATTTTCCCATTTTATGGGGTAGAATTTTTAAAGATATTTATTGACAAAAGTAAACATATGTATTAAAATATAAAAAAAGTATGAGGTAAAAAGAAAATGTCAAATCTCTTATCTCTAAAAGAAGTGGCCGAAAAACTGAACCTTTGCTATAATGCAACCTATTATTATATTAAAAACAGAAAACTAAGAGGAATAAAACTAAACAAGGTCTGGAGAGTCGAGCCGGAGGAGCTTGAAAGATTTATTGAAGAAAGAAAGGTGAAGGTCTGATGGAGAGCTTGATTGAATTTGAGGGAAAAGACCTTCTACCGGAAAGCCTGAAAGGAAAAGCTGAATACGTTTTCGGACTTCTGGATATATCAGAGAATAGCAAAAGGGAATATCTTTATCGGA
>NMQN01000098.1 GCA_003575245.1 Candidatus Atribacteria bacterium 1244-E10-H5-B2
ATAATGCTTCCGTCACTATCTGAGGAGTTTGATGCGTTAAAGGACACTCCCAGTGGTGCTACGCCTGAAGTGGGGTAAGCAGTAAAACTTGCTGTAGGTGATTGATTGGTAGTAATAGGAGGAGTAGTAACCCCACCGCCACAACCTACTAAAAACATAGCCAATACTAAGAATAAAATTACGAAAAAATATTTCCTTTTCATTTTCTTAAATACCTCCTTTAATATCGGGGCCAAGTTCATTCTCCCTTCTTTCTTTTTTTCTTTTAATTTATTGCAGTCCTTCATATGCTTCTACTTGCCTTTCATACTCCCACTTAACCATAGAATAATCATCACCCCAGTAATCGTAAGCATTGCTCATAATATTTGGGTATTCAGTTTGCTGAACAAGCCAATCATAAGCCTCTGTTTGTAAGTCAATTTCCCACTGAACCATAATATAATCATCACCCCAGTAATCGTAAGCATTGGCTTCGATGATTTCCATTGCCTCTTCCCTTGATGGGAAAATTGTTTCAGGATCTCCTGATGGTTCGGGCTCGGGCTCTGTTACCACATCTATGCCTGGTTGAATAGCCGGGAGGTCTACTGTAACAGATTTTGAAATACTATGACCCGCCCCGTCAGTCCCCATTAAACTAATAGTGCAAGTCATTTCGGTAACCAATGGATTTGAAGTCATATAATCCAGGACTTCTTGATAATAAAGAAGCAAGCCAATTGTTGTAATAGGTCCGGGTGAACCAGGTGAAGTAGATGGAGCCACATAGAAAGTTACTCCTACAGTTTTCGATAAATCCGGAATTAAGACACCATTAGAATAATATTTATAACTAAAACCTTCTCCGATAAATTCTACCTCATTAAGAGAATATACTTCTAAACTAATTGTACCCTCAGTGATATCAGAACAATTAACTCTTATTTGAGCTTCAGGGTCGAATACATTTAATAATCCCAATGAAAACCAGTCACAGCCTGTAAGGGCTATCATAATTATTATTAATACAGATAACAAAAAAATTAATTTCTTTTTCATTTCTAAAATCCTCCTAAAAAAATTTTTAAATATCCTCCTTTTTTATTTGTAAAGAAAACTGACTAACTTCATTTTTTAGTTTCCTCTCAGAATCTCGAGCAACTGTTTTCTACCCTCTGGTAGCCATCCCTTCATACGGGTTCTTTCTCTCCTTTGGAATTGGTATTGCCATTATTCTGTCTAACACTTCCTCTAAAGTCATCATTGTTTTACTGTCCCTAAATTCTTTGAGAATTTTCCAAATTTCTTTCCTATATTCTGCTTCGCCCAACTTTCTCACCTACCTTTTATTATCTTTATTATTTTTTTGATATCTACCCCATCATCTAACTTAATTAGTTTACTCCCACATATTGGACAGACTGGCAAAAGTTCTCTTCCCCGCCATATCAACCGGCAAATTGGACATTTATATCGAGGGTACATTTTTTAACCTCCTCTTAATCTTAGGGATAATCGCACTATCCAAACTGTTAGCACTATGTATAACGTCAATAGAAAGATAACCAAACTCCACCGTAAACGGCCTGAAAGTCTCATTTTTTCTCCTTTCTAATATTTCGCGATTCTAAAAATTATTTCTTTGCAGTTAAAGGAGTATCATATACATCAGATTTATCAGCATCGTTACCATTAACAGAGAAAACATCACCAGATAAAGTAACATATACATCACCAGCGTTTCCTGATGTACCAGCAGTTCCATTAGCAGTCTGTGCATTACCCGTATAGGGATTACGTATGCCTGAATTTGCGAGTAAAGTTAGACTATCAGTTCCGTCATACATGTCTTCAACTTCAGCAACTGTAGCATCCGCTAGTTCAGCTTGGATTAATGTTTGAATAGTTCCAGCATTTGCTTTAACTATGGCATTTTTAGCCTTATCTTGTTGTCCAGTGTAAAGTCTTAATCCTAATAGAGCTAATACGCCGATAATTGCCACTACGACCATTAACTCAATTAGGGTAAAACCCTTCTTACTTTTCCTTAACATCTTATCACCCCCCCTCATTTTTAGATTATATTCCCGGTTATACTTTTTGATCTCCTCTTTGTGGTTTTTTATCCATAATTTTCTTATAGCCTGACAATGTTCTTTATTATCCTCGTAATATTTTAGATTCCTCTTTTTGATCGCTTTCTTGTTTTCCTTGTACCAGGCTTTAGCAATCTTTTCCAGGCGTTTTTTATTCAATTTCCGGTAATTCTCGAAGTAACTGCTCCTATCTCTCGGGTTATCCTTTTGGTACTTTTTGACCCTGACTAATATCGCCTCTCTATTTTCATAATAATATTTTAAAGACTCCCGGCTTTTACAGGTTTTGCAAACTCCGAGCCTACCATCAGTATTCCTCTTTTCCCTCGAGAATTCGTAGAGCATTTTTAGCTGTCCACACCGAAAGCAAATTTTATAATATTTATGAATTTTGCTCTCCCTGTCCTCGAGTTCTTTCTCTATTTTTTTCTTTAAAGGTATATCGATAAATTCGTATGGTCTCTTATACCTATCCAAACCAGCCACCTCTTAGATACCCCCCGCTCCCCTTAGATAAAAGGTTAATTAAAAAGAAGGAGAGCAGGGTAACGGCAATCCGGAGAACGCATAGGAAACCGGACCGCCGAGGTACGATTCACTATATACGAGATACGATATACTAATTGCCAGTATCTCTCCACTTCGAGTAATTTCTAATAAAAACGATCGTAAGGACAAAAGTTCCGGGCAGTAAGCCCCAAGTCTTGGTCGCCACAATCCAAATCCCCCACAAGACCTGACTGGCCAAAGCCACCAGCCACGTGTTTCTGCTCTTGTTACCCGCCAGTAGGAAAATATAAATCGTGAACGCCGATAGCACATAGGGTAGGTAGTTTATAATAAAATACATTTTTTAATCCCCCTTCCCTATTTGATAACTCACTCAGATAGCCCTTCTTGAAATTCCCCTGCCCCCCAGACAAAATTTACTAAAAACCAGGGAGCAGGGCAAACGGCAATCCGGAGAACCCTGGCGAGAAGCCGGACCGCCGGGAATCAATTCTTTTTATTTAAAATCTAATTACCATATTTTATATATTAGATAAACTGTTCCTACCAGTATGACCCAATACCACACTTTTTAAAAACCACCTACCTTACCAAAATACTTATTCTTTTTTTTTATCGGCATTCTCTTTTTTCTTAATAATTTTCTCAATAAGTTCTAAAGCCTTTAAATATGAAGCCCTCTCTTTTTCTGTCAGGCTTTCCTTTTTTAATTCCCAGTTATAGAAATCCCGGGTTTGTTTTAAAGTCTTTAACTTGATATTGTTCATCCCGGTCATTTCTTTATGATCACCGCCTTTTCTCAAAGAGATTTTAAAGCCTGGCAAATATCACACAATATATCTAAACGTTTTTGCCTTGTAATAACTTCAGATTCTCTAAGGCCATAGTTATAAAAATTATCCAAAGCAGGTTTAGCGATTTTATAAATTTCATCAAGTATATTTAAACGCCTGGTTATTTCATTCAGATTAAATTTATCTCCTCCACCATTTTTTATTTTGTCCTTAACTTTACACATAAATGATTATCACCCCTAATTTTTAAATAGGCCTGCCCTCCGGGAAGATATGACAAAACCCAGAGAGCAGGGACCGGCAATCCGGGGGGTTGGTAGTCTATGAGATAGTCTAATTGAAACAGGGGAAATTATTACAAAAAGCCCTAATTCAATATCGCAACCTCTCCTAATTAACCCGGATCACCAGTTTGTTTTAATTAAATCCTTTCTTTATGTCTTCTTTCAGTTCTTTTCCTGACTGATGAGATGTTATCCCTATTATGCAGAAAACAACTATTGGGATTGAACATAACCACCACATAGATTTAATTACCCCCTTTCTTTGTATATTTTGACTAAAAAAATATATAAAATTATGTAGGATCTGAAAATCGATTTCCCTTTTTCCTTCTTTTTTTTGTATGATTGCACAATACTGCAGAAAAAATTTATTCCTGATATTGTATATTCTGACTAAATATTTTTAATTTTCCCATTTGAT
>NMQN01000293.1 GCA_003575245.1 Candidatus Atribacteria bacterium 1244-E10-H5-B2
CTATGATGGGATTCGGCGGTTACCCGGAAGCTTTGCTTTTAATCATCCTCACGATTCTTATGGGTTCCTCCATAGGTACTATTTTAGGAGGATTATTTGACAGCCCTATAGGCGCCATACTTTGGGTCTTACTTTTGATGATGGTTCTCTCATTACCAGCCATATCACTATTTTCACCTAGCTTTTCACCCCAGTGGCTGAAACTTATTCCATCATACCACACCCTATTTGGGCTTGATGCTGTTATGTTTCCAGATAACAACAAACATATTATCTGGCAGGGAGTAAGTATTCTGGCAGCGATAGATGTTGTTCTCTTCGCCCTTTCTGGGTTGATTTTCAACAAACTGATACGGAAGGAGGCGTAATATGAAACAATTAATAGAGATGTTCTTTTTTGACGTGAAAATGAATTTCAAAAGTTTTATGGGTGCCTATATGATTATTGTTCCGATGGTGATTCTAATAGTTCTTCGGACATTTCTCCCCAGCGTGCAGAGCGCTGCTGGTACCTTTGCCATTGTAACAAAAGGTCCCAACGCAGTAGTAGATCAGGAACTTATCGAGTCGATAGATGATTTTGCTGACATAGAGACCTATGATTCCATTAAGGATATGGAACAGAAGCTTAGGGGCACAGGTACAGCAGAAGGACTTTACTGGGACCCTGCAGCACAGCAGTACGTTTCAGTGAGGGAACGTTCACTGAAAGGTGATACGATCTTCTCTGTCGCTTCCCGGTATATCCGACAGCTCTACTATCAGAAGAATTACCCAGATGCTTCCCGTATAACGGAGTTTTTACACGGTGTACCAGCGGAACTTTCTGATCGAACCAAGACTCCCCCTGTGGCAACTATGGGAGGTTCAATCTTTATAGCATTTATGATTATTATCACAGCTTTCATCATTGGTCTTGGAGTGGTGATGGACAAGGAATACGGCACAGACAAAGCTCTACGAGTATCGCCTTTAAGTAAAACCGACTACTTTATTGGAAAGAGTATATTTCCACTTTTTGTTATGGCTTTATATACTATCATAGCACTTTTAATGCTTGGATTAATGCATGTAAACATTCTTCAAGTGTACCTGGTGGTGCTGAGTTCCTTTACCATATCTCTCTTATTTGGTCTTCTTATCGGAGCTTTAGGAAAGAATGAAATCGAGGCTATTGGTATTGGGAAGCTACTATCTATGGTATTAATGCTGGCAATACTCGGAGGAACTCTCCTCCCTGAAAATTTGCAATGGTTGGTATGGTGGGCCCCCATTTACTGGATTTACGATATTCTGGAAGAGATCTTCACTGAAACAGCCACTTGGGGCAGCATAGCCGGGAAGTCAGCTGTAATGGTGGGATTAACAGGGTTATACTTTATGCTTTTGCGGAAAAAGATAATTAAAGGTCTTTCATAGATTTAATATACTTATAGATGGATTCTTATTAGGATCTAAATAAATAATATATATAAATAGGAGGAAAAAATGACAGGATTATCAGTATTAGGAATTTTTATGATACTTTATGGGGTGTTTTGCGTAGTTGTTGGTATTTTCAAAATCCCGGTTATCTGGAATATGGCAAAGATCCAGGGTTTTAGAAAGTTCCTTGGTGAAATAGGAACCCAGATCTTTTTCATAGTCTGGGGAGGTGCTTCATTGGGATTTGGAATCTTTTTTCTGATTCGTAATATGCCCAAATAAAACACTATTTCTTAATCTATAGCATTATAAAGTCAGAATTGAAAGAGGGTATCTAAAGAGTTGGATACCCTCTTTATTGTTTGGTCAGCGAAAAGAATTTAGGGAAAGAATAACTGACAAGCAGTTCTCTTGCGAGAATCTGTAAGAGATAGATCGGTCGATGTGGCAGGGTTTCGAAGCGAGGTCGCTGAAACTTGTAAATGTGGCGAAAGCGGGCGTGCTTTTCGGGAAGGACACAGTATGTCGGCACATTGTGTCTCTACACTGACCAAGCATTGATTCTTTGATCAGGCAACTAATTAACCAGTTAGCCGGTAAACTGGTTAACGGTTAACGATTTTACCGATATACGAAATACGAATTTCGTTTTTTGTTTTGCGCCATATATTAAATACTTCTTTTTTAACGCGATACGCGATACGCAATACTCGATACGAATTTATTTTGACTTTTATTTTTTTTTCAATTATACTAAAAACGAACTCAGAAAGAAAAAAACCGAGCGAAGGATTGAAAGGTATATTTTTTAAAAAGAGAATCAGCATTTTGTGAAAGCTGAGAAAACACCTTTAAACTCACCTTCAAGTTTTGTAAGCGAAAAAATAAATTAATAATATTGATTTAAATATAGTTTACAACGTTTGACAAGCGTTAATTGTTTAATAAGAGTAGATAATGTGGGGCTGTAGCGCAGTCGGGAGCGCGCCTCCTTGGCGTGGAGGAGGTCGCGGGTTCGATTCCCGCCAGCTCCACCAAATTATAATGTATTAAATCTACTGAAAAAGGGTGGTACCACGAGAAAGATCTCGTCCCTGGTAATAGGTTAATCAATTACTTGAGACGGGATTTTTATTTTTAAGGAGGAATATCTAAAAATGGAAGACAGATATAATTTTACTGAAGTTGAAAAAAAATGGCAGGAGTATTGGAATAAAAATAATTATTTTAAATCTTATGTCGATTCTAAAAAACCGAAATATTATGTTTTAGAAATGTTTCCCTATCCTTCGGGAGAGCCTCATATGGGACACGTAAAAAACTACGTTATCGGTGATGTAGTGGCCAGATATAAACATTCTCAAGGATATAATATCCTGCACCCTATGGGCTGGGATGCCTTTGGCTTACCCGCAGAGAACGCTGCTATAAAAAATAAAATTCATCCCTTAATCTGGACTAAAAACAATATTCAAAAAATGAAGAATACTCTAACCAATATGAGTATTAGTTATGATTGGGACAGAGAAATAGCCACCTGTGATCCGGATTACTACAAGTGGACTCAGTGGATATTTTTGCAACTATATAAAAAGGGATTAGCCTACAAGAAAAAAGCAATAGTTAATTGGTGCACTTCCTGCAATGTAGTATTAGCCAACGAACAAGTAATAGATGGAAAATGCTGGAGGTGTGAAAATGAAGTTGTTAAAAAGGAGCTATCTCAATGGTTTTTTAAGATTACCAAATATGCTCAGAGATTACTTGATGATATAGAATGTTTAGAAGAATGGCCAGAGAAAGTATTAACTATGCAGAGAAATTGGATAGGCAGGAGCGAGGGAGCAAGGGTTGAATTTCCCATAAAAGGGAGCGATAATACTATTCCAGTTTTCACTACCCGACCCGACACTCTCTACGGAGCAACTTATTTTCTATTATCTCCCGAACATCCCTTAGTAGAAGAGATAATAAAGGATTCCCCTTATAAAGATGAAGTTAAGAGCTTCAAAAAGAAAGTAAGTAAAGAGAGTGCTATAGATAGGGTGTCGGGAGTGCTGGAAAAAAGAGGATGTTTCACCGGTAAATATGTAATAAATCCCCTAAACGATGAAGCAATTCCCATCTGGGTAGCAAATTATATATTAATGGACTATGGAACAGGTGCGGTAATGGCAGTTCCGGCTCATGATCAAAGGGATTTTGAATTCGCCAAAAAATATAATTTACCTATAAGAATAGTTATTCAGCCAAAAGACAAGAAAGTTACCTCTGATACAATCGAGGCCGCTTTTGATGAAGAAGGCATTATGGTTAATTCCGGCCAATTTAACGGCTTGCCAAGCAGTAAATCATTAGATGTCATAGTTGATTATCTAATTAAAAAGGGATCTGGGAAGAGAGAGGTTAATTACAGATTAAGAGATTGGCTTATTTCACGACAGCGTTATTGGGGTGCACCTATTCCTATGATTTACTGTTCCGAATGTAGCATGGTTCCCGTACCTGAAAATGATTTGCCGGTTTTGCTCCCGGAAAATGTTGATTTCAGACCCAAAGATACGTCGCCGTTGGCAAGCAGTAAAGAATTTGTTAATACAATTTGTCCAAAATGCGGCAGGGAAGCCAAAAGAGAAACAGATACTATGGATACTTTTGTCT
>NMQN01000291.1 GCA_003575245.1 Candidatus Atribacteria bacterium 1244-E10-H5-B2
TTAATCTGCTTTTTTATATCTCTTTTTCAGCTGTTCATTTTTCTTCTAATTTCTTTAATTTTTCAATTAACCAAATTTTTACCATTGAATCAAAGGGAAAGCGTGAAGAAAGTAAAAATTTGGTTAATTGAAAAATTAAAGAAATTAGAAGAAAAATGAACAGCTGAAAAAGAGATATAAAAAAGCAGATTAAAGATGAAGTGAAAAAGGAGAACAAAACAGGTGCGAATTTACGAGGCTTTAGGTTTAAAAAAAAGAGCTTTCATATCTTTAGTAGGTGCAGGAGGGAAGAGTACTCTTTTTAAACGATTGGCAGAGGAGCTGATTCTTAAAGATAAAAGGATGATTCTAACCACTACTACCAAAATGTTTAACTGGCAGTTAATCCCTCTTATAAAAAAGGGCAGATTAATTGAAGAACATAATGAAGAGATTATTCAGGAAAGTATTAAAAAATATTTTTCTCTTAAAAGAAAAGGAGGAAGATTAGCAGTTATAGGAGAGAAGATAGAGGATAATGGAGAAGGAAAAGTGTCCGGGCCGCCACCTGATTGGTTGGATAAATGGTGGAAGGATAGAATGGCAGATTATTTTTTAGTAGAAGCCGATGGGGGAGCAGGGAGGCCGGTAAAAGCTCCGGCTTCTCATGAGCCGGTAATTCCTTTATCGACTACAGATTTAGTTGGGGTAATTGGCATAGATGCTCTGGGTCTTTCTTTACAAGAAGAAAATGTTTTTCGTTCAGAGATTTTTTCCCGACTAACCGGATTAAAATTAGGAGAAAAGATTGGGATAGAAGCCTTATCTCTTTTAATTTGTCATCCTGAAGGTTTATTTAAAGGAGCTCCTCCGGGTTGCCGCCGTCATCTTTTTATTAATAAAGCAGAAAATGCCGAAGACCAAAAGAGGGCCGAAGAATTAACCTTTCAGGTTTTAAAGATTTGTCCCCGGGGAATCAGTGATATAATTATAGGAGCTGCCGGTCAGAAGGAAGTGGTAGCTGAAGTAATCAGGGAGGTAAAAACATCATGATTTGCGGAATAATTTTAGCAGCAGGGGAAGGTAAAAGGATGGGGAAAGTAAAATTAACTCTTCCTCTGGGTGATAAGCAGTTGATAGAATGGGTGTTGCAAGCAGCAAAGTTAACTCCCTTAGATAAATATTTTTTAGTAGTTCGCCCCGAAGATAAAGAAATTATTAAGACAGGCAAGAAATGGGGAGCTGAAATTGTACTTAATTCTGAATACAGGTCGGGGATGAGCAGTTCTATAAGAAAAGCACTGCACCAGATTTCTTCTGATGAGTTAGAAGGATTTTTTGTGCTTTTGGGCGACCAGCCCTTAATTAATTCATCTATATTATATAAAATACTTTTGGCTTTTACTCCGGGTAAAAAAGAAATAGTAGTTCCTTTTTATAAAGATAGACAAGGGAATCCTGTGTTTTTTGATGGTTATTGGAAAGATGAGTTAATGAAACTTTCCGGTGATATGGGAGGGAGAGTTTTAATTAAAGCTCATCCTGAGAGAATAAAAAGGTTTAAAATTCCCAACGAATCCATATTATTAGATATTGACCGGGAAGAAGATTATGAGAAAATAAAAAGTATTTTTGACGCTCTTCATAAAAGAGGAAAGATTTAAATAAGATGAACAATATATTAGTAATTATCCGAGGTGGAGGAGATTTGGCTACCGGTGTGGCGGTGAGACTTTTTCGGACCGGGTTTTCTGTGATAATTTTAGAAATAGAACATCCCACCGTTATCCGTCTTCCTGTTTCTTTTGCCCGAGCTGTTTATGAGGGTGAGGTCATTATAGAAGGGATAGAAGCTGTTTTGATTTCTTCCTGGGAAGAGGCCGAAAAGATTACTAAATTAAACAAAGTACCGGTTTTGGTAGACCCGAAAGGAAGTTGTATTAAAAAACTTTCTCCTGCTGTTTTGGTAGATGCTATTTTAGCCAAACGTAATTTGGGAACCAGGAAAGATCAAGCTCCCTTAGTCATTGGATTGGGTCCTGGCTTTACAGCAGGGGAAGATGTTGATGTGGTAATAGAGACCAAACGAGAGCATAATTTAGGTCGGGTTATTTATCACGGTCAAGCAGCGCCAGATACCGGTGTACCTGGAGAAGTAAGAGGAGAATCGAAAAGAAGATTGTTACGAGCTCCGGTTGAAGGTAAAATTATCCCCTTGTATAAAATAGGAGATTTAGTTCGGACTGGTGAGGTAATTGCAGAAGTAGAAGGAATTCCTTTAAAGGCAAAAATACCCGGTGTCCTGCGGGGATTAATTTATCCTAAAAGTTGGGTGACTAAAGGGATGAAGGTAGGAGACATCGATCCCCGAGGGATAAGAGAATATTGCTTTACTGTTTCCGATAAAGCCCGCTCATTAGGAGGAGCGGTTTTAGAGGCAATATGCGCTTATTTGAATAAAAGATAATAAAAAATTTTTTTGCATCCCGTTATATTTATATTAGCATAACGGTTGTAAAATAGAATTTTGTAAGAGGAGGACTGAAAATGTCAGAGATCTTGAAAGAAGCTTTAGGAAGAATTAACAAAGGTGAAACAATCGCTTTAGTTACTATAGTTGAGACCAAAGGTTCAACTCCAAGAGAGGTGGGTGCGAAGATGGTCGTGGGTAAGGATGGCTTGATAGCCGGCACCATAGGAGGTGGAATAACAGAAGCCAAAGTAATCGAAGAAGTAAAACAAGCCCTAAAGGAAGGCAAAGGAAAGCTTTTAACCTATCATTTAACCAAAGAAGCAGCTGCCCTGGATGAAGGGGCTATTTGTGGTGGTGATATGAAAGTTTTTATAGACATCCTGCAACCCAAAGAAGAAGTGTTAATTTTTGGAGCAGGCCATATTGCAGTTTATGTTTCAAGATTAGCCAAGATGGTGGGATTTAAGGTAACCGTTATCGATAGTCGAAAGGAGTTTGCTAACCAGGATAGATTTCCAGAAGCAGATGAAATAATAGCTGAATATACAGAAAAAGCCCTGAGATATCTTAATATAGCTCCTTCTACTTACATAATTGTAGTAACCAGGGGACATTTAAAAGACGAAGAAGTTTTAGCTTCGGTGGTTAGGTCAAATGCTGCCTATATAGGGATGATTGGTAGTCGTAAGAAGAACGCTACTGTCTTTCAACATTTAGAAGAACAGGGAATATCATCTCGAGAACTTAAAAAGGTTCACGCTCCCATTGGGATGGATATAGGAGCTCAAACTCCGGAAGAGATTGCGGTAAGCATTATAGCTGAGATTATTCAGGCTAGAAGGGAAAAAGAAATATAGTAACAAGTAACATGTAATATGTAATGAGTAATATGTAGGGGCAGAGCTTGTGTCTGTCCGTAATCAGACGAAAAGAAACTAAGCACTGATAATTTTAAGGTTAAATTACGGGAAGTGATGATATTGAAATTGAGATACAAAATTTGGCTGGAAAAGAACGGAGAAAAAGCCTTTGGCGATGGCCCCTTGGATATTCTTCATCGGATAGAAAGGACCGGTTCGTTAAGGCAGGCGGCAGAGGAAATAAATATGTCTTATTCCCAGGCCTGGAATCTAATAAAAGATTTAGAAAAAAGATTAGGATTTGATCTTTTAAAAAGAAAAGTCGGAGGAGAAAGAGGAGGAGGGTCAGAGATTACCGAGGAAGCAAGGAAATTGATGATAAAGTTTAAACTATTTCGGGGGGAAGCTGACCAAAGTTTAAATTCACTTTACAAGAAAATATTTAAATAAAAAGATTAATCTTTTTATTTACCTTGCGTTATACAAATAAAAGTATAACAGTAATGAATTTTCTCCCCCCTCGAGGGAGAGAATTGAAGTGGGGGTGTTACTCAAAATATTATGAAAAAGGTACCAGTTGAAAAAGCAGTGGGGATGATATTGTGTCACGATATTACCCGGATTATTCCCGGAGAATTTAAAGGTCCGGCTTTTCGGAAAGGTCATACTATCCAGAAAGAAGATGTAGAAAAATTATTGGAGTTAGGGAAAGAACAGATATATATATGGGAACCGAAAGACGGAGAGGTTCACGAAGATGAAGCCGCCCTT
>NMQN01000876.1 GCA_003575245.1 Candidatus Atribacteria bacterium 1244-E10-H5-B2
TTTGAAATTAACGACTAGTATTAACTGGTCAACTAGCTAACTGGGTAACTAAATAAACTTGCATTTTGTAACTTGTATTTAATGCTAACGACTATTCACTATTCACTAACGACTAATTTAACTGACAAACTGGTTAAATAGAGACTGTACGCTACCCGCTATACGCTAATTTCTATGGAGGTGACTCTTAAATGTCAGTAGTTTTGATTAAACCAAAAACAAGTAGCAAAAAAGAGACAAAAGAAGAAAAAATATATGATGCAATAATAATTGGAGGTGGGCCTGCAGGCTTAACCGCAGGTATCTATCTTAGTCGAGCCAGAATAAATACTCTATTAATTGAAAAAGCCCTTCCTGGTGGACAGGCAATCCTTACTGAAATTATTGAAAATTATCCTGGCTTTCCCCTTGGCATTGCAGGTCCTGAATTAATGCAAAAAATGGAGGAGCAGGCTGTAGGATTTGGCCTAAAAATAGAATACGGGGAAGTAGCAGAAGTTAAAATAAAAGAAGGTAGGGAAGATAAAGAAGGTAAAGAAGATAAGGTAAAAATGGTAAAAATCAATAATCAAGAATATAGAACTCTAACTATTATCCTGGCTTCCGGAGCAGATGCGAGTAAATTAGAAGTCCCCGGAGAAGAAGAATTAAGAGGAAGAGGAGTTTCTTATTGTGCTACCTGTGATGCCCCCTTTTTTAAGAACCAAAAGGTAGTAGTGGTTGGCGGAGGGGATACGGCAATTGAAGAAGCTTTATATTTAACTAAGTTTGTTCGAGAAACAACCATTATTCATCGTCGAGATAGATTAAGAGCAACTAAGATATTACAGGAAAGAGTTTTTTCTAATAAGAAAATAAATTTTGCCTGGAATTCGGTAGTAACAAAAATATTAGGCAAGGAAAAAGTAGAAGGTGTTTTGGTTCAAAACAAAAAAACAGACGAAGAAAAGGTAATTTCCTGTCAGGGTGTTTTTGTTTTTGTGGGTAACATACCTAATTCAAAATTTTTAAACGAGTTAATAAAATTAGACAAAAAGAGCTATATTTTGACTGATGATAATATGATGACTTCACAAGAAGGCATCTATGCTTGCGGAGATGTTAGAAAAAAAATCTTAAGACAGGTGGTTACTGCTTGCGGAGAAGGAGCTACCGCTGCCTTCGCCGCCCAAAAATACATTGAAGAATTAAAAGGGGTTTCCTATAAATAGAAGAAGAGAGGATAAAAAATGAATTTTGGAATATCAACTATGCCATTTGAGGACTATCAGTTAAAATCGAAATTACCTTTATTGAAAGAGGCTGGGATAAAATATATTGAGGTAAAACCGAAAGAAGGGCATTTCAATTATCATGACCCCAAATATCTGGATGAGATGTCTAAAGAATTTAGAAGAAATGGAATAAAAGTAATATCAATGCATATGCCTACTCACGGAGCAGATATTTCCCTGATTGAGGAATATGGACGGGTATGGTCTGTCCGGGAAGTGGAAAAAACAGCTCTTGCCTTACTAAGATTAGGGGGAGAAATTTTAGTAGTTCATCCGGGAAGTGAAATTGAAGATGAGAAAACGAGGAAAGCGCGTCGAGAAAAGAGTGAGCAAAGCTTGGAAGAAATATTAAAATTTTGTGAACAGTGGGGAATTAAGATTACTTTAGAGAATACTTTACCAGGAAAGACTGGTGATAGTATATCTGAAATTCTGGAGATAGTAAGAAAATTTAATTCGAAAAATCTGGGAATTTGTCTGGATACCGGACATTGCAACATAACTTCTTCTCTTTGTAATCATATTGGAGTTGTGGAATGTTTGCCGGAAATAAAAGATTATTTATGTCATTTGCATATTCATGATAATTTCGGAAAGAGTGATGATCATTCTCTGCCTTATGAAGGCGATATAGATTGGAAAGGATTTGTAAAGGGCTTAAAACAAATCAATTACCAAGGGGTATTTATGTTTGAATTAAGGGAAAAAACAAATAATGAAGAAATGCTTCAAAAGATTAAAGAATCATATCTAAATTTATTTAAGGAAGATAAAAATGACTGATAAAAAAGGACATCTTTATTGGTTACGAAGAAAATTACCCGACCAAAAAGTTTTAGAACGGATGGATTCATTATTAAAAGAACTAAAAAAGGAACGGCTACTTTTATGATATTGGGGAATATCTGTACGCGAAACTGTAAGTTCTGTGCCGTAGAAAAGGGTAAACCACTCCCATTAGACCCGGAGGAACCTCATCATATTGCACAGGCTGCCAAACATTTAGATCTTAAACATATAGTGGTTACTTCTGTAACCAGAGATGACCTTCCGGATGGCGGAGCAGAACACTTTACCCGGACCATTATGGAGATTAAAAAGTTACTTCCTGAAAGCACCATAGAGGTATTAGTCCCTGATTTTGAGGGTTCCTGGGGAGCACTCCAAATAGTAATAGATGCTCAACCAGAAGTTATAAACCATAATATCGAAACGGTTGCCCGCTTATATAATTTAGTAAGGCCAAAAGCGGTTTATAAACGTTCTTTAGAGCTATTAAGGCAGGTTAAGATTCGGGGTAAAAATATTATTTCTAAATCGGGGATTATGGTAGGCTTAGGAGAGGAAAAAGAAGAAGTTATTAAGGCGATGAAAGATTTACGAGAAGTGGATTGTGATATTTTAACTGTAGGTCAATATTTAAAGCCATCTCCTCACCATGTAAAAGTCAGCGAATATATCCATCCCGATAAATTTGAAGAATATCAAAATATAGGGATGTCTTTAGGTTTTAAATACGTAGCCTCAGGCCCTTTGGTGCGCAGTTCTTATCATGCCGGTGAAATATTGAAAAATATAATTTAATCGCATAGGAATTTCCTTCTTCAGTAAGCCCTAATTGCCGTTAATTTTAAATACAATTTTTAGTTACCATTATGCAGCTAAAAACTTAAAACGAAAAGCGAAAAACCATAATTCAAAATTTAAAACTTTTTCTCTCAGTACTAAATTTTAAATTCTATTTTTGCTTCTTTATCTTTTCATTTTTGCTATATAGCATGCGAGATAAGAAAGATGAAAATCAATAGATAAAATAATGTATTTAAATTTTAAATTTTGAGCTATGGCTTGAAGTTTTGCGCTTTGCGCTTTTCGCTTGACTACTAAATACTATTCACTATATAATTTCCATACTAATATCCAACGATTTTACTGAATGGGTGAGGGCGCCGACAGAAATTAAATCTACCCCTGTTCGAGCAATTTCCCGTACTTTCTCCAAAGTAATTCCTCCTGATGCCTCAATTAAGGCTTCGCCTTTAACCATTTTTACTGCTTCTTTCATAGTTTCCAAATCCATGTTATCCAACATTATTGTGTCAACTTGCACCTTTAAAGCTTCTTGGAGCTGAGATAAGTTTTCTGCTTCAACTTCAATCTTTACTGTATGGGAGATTTGTTTTCGGACAGAGTTTACTGCTGATTTAATTCCTCCAGCCACTGCTATATGGTTATCCTTAATTAATACAGCATCATATAATCCAAAGCGATGATTATGCCCTCCCCCCATACGAACGGCATATTTTTCTAATATCCTTAATCCGGGAGTAGTTTTACGTGTATCAAATATCCGTACCGGGAAATCTTTTACTTGTTGACAGAATTTAGAAGTAATGGTAGCTATACCTGACATTCGCTGAAGGAAATTTAAAGCAACCCTTTCTCCCTTGAGAATAGTTCGGGCATAACCAGAAATTTCTGCTAATACTTTACCTCGAGTAACTTTTGTCCCGTCTTTAATTTTTTCTTGGAAAATAATCTCTGAATCTAATTTTTTAAATATCAGGTAGGCAATATCTAAACCGGCAACTACACCTTCCTCTGAGGTTTTAATTATTCCTTTGGCTTTTAAATCATAAGGAACAATCGATTCACTGGTAATATCTCCGGTTCCAATATCTTCTAATAAAGCCTGTTCTATTATTTTATCTATCAGAATATTTTCTTTTATTAAAAAATCCATTTTAAAAACATCTCCTCTATCAGCTTCGCTGAGTTAGATAGTTAATTAGT
>NMQN01000823.1 GCA_003575245.1 Candidatus Atribacteria bacterium 1244-E10-H5-B2
TAGAAGAGATAACAACGTTGTGGCTGATGGCTTGGCTAAAAAAGCTTTGGTCGAAGAAGAAATAGTAAAAAGGGAAAAGGCGTGTTCGGCAACTGCAGTTCTGTTAGAATGTATGTTGCAGATATAAATTCCTTGACAATTTTTATATAAATCAAAATCCAGTTTATCCACTCCCGCAAAAGGAATTTGAATTAATTTTAATTTTTTAGCCTGTTCAAGGTCTCCTTTACTAAAAGTTCCTCCTATTGCCACTTCAACTTCCTTTAGATATTTTTTAATAATCCCTCTTTTATTTGCTTTAGGGATAATAAGCTTTAAATTAATTTTTACTTTTTTATTTAATTCATTAAAAGCCTTCTCCCATACTTGTGGCTTTACCATCTTACTGAGCACTAAAATATTTATCTTTGGCCTATCCTTGGCCTCTCTTTTTCTTTCCGCTTCTTGTAGAAAAGTTCGGACTGCCATTATATGCTTACACTCGAGTTTTAATTTCCGAGCTCTTCTTAAAAAATCTATACATTCGCACTGAGGGATATTTATATCTACCTTATAAGACTTTCCTGATTTTGAACTACTTACTAAAAAATAATCATCTTTTCTTTCTACTTTTAAATCTTTAGCTGCCTTTTCCCTTTTTACTATTTCTTCTTCGACCAAAGCTTTTTTAGCCAAGCCATCAGCCACAACGTTGTTATCTCTTCTATCCCAGATAAAATATATTTTACACGGAATAGTACGAATAATTTCTTCAACCCGATTAAATAATGGAATTATTCCTTTATCTCTCACTTTATATATTTTATTTAATTGTTTAACTACCAATTGGCTATCACAATATACATCTATTCTCTTGGGATTTATTTTTTTTACTTCTTCTAACCCTCTAATTAAGGCTTTGTATTCAGCAATATTATTAGTTCCATAACCAATGGCTTCACTTATTTTATTAAATAATTCCCCATCTTTATAAATTACTATCCCGATTGCCATATTTCCTGGATTGGGATAACAGGCACCATCTACTCTCATTAATATCTTAGACATTTTTCCCAACTCCCTTATCTAAATTACTTCTTAATATTTTTTTAATTAACTTTATCACTTCTTCTGGCTCCTTAGCATATATTAATTGTTTTTCCTCTTCATATTTTTTAAACAAAGTACCCAAGTCAAAATTTAAAGAAATCACTTTTTTCCCAACATTTAAAGCCAAAGCAATCTCTGAAATGGTGCCGGTTCTTCCAGGAAGAGCTACTACCACTTTGCTGGTTAAAACATTGATGTAATTCCGGGCAAAACCTATCCCGGTCAATATGGGAATGTCGATATATTCAGAAGCCCATGTAGGGTCATTGCCTGGTAAAATACCAACTGTTAGCCCGCCATTTTCCTTTGCACCTCGAGCTGAGGCCTTCATAATTCCCGAAGCTCTTCCTCCATTTAACAAAATCCACCTTTCCTTCGCAATTAAACCACCTAAACGGCGTGCATCTTCATAATCACCAGCATTAACTATTTCTCCTCCTCCCATAACTCCAATAATAATTTTACGGATAAAAATCCCCTTCTCTCTTTTTAAATTTAATATAATTATTATAAATTACAAATTATTTATTATCAATTTGACTGAAAATGTAGCATAAGCCTTCTTTTTGTAGTAAAATATTAGTGGTAACATTATATATTAAAATACTTTTTTTGTCATGTAGATTATAAAATAGTGAATAGTCGTTATTGATTAGTGAATAGTTAAGAAAGGAAAGTAAGAAGATAGGGTACAGAAATCATAATAATAAGTATTTCGTGAATCGTATCTCGTAAAGACAAAAGATAATAGAAGCCGAGGATCATAATAAATTCATTTCGCGTATCGCGTTAAGAAAGAAAGAACAAGACGAAATACAAAGGGCAGAATAATTTCGTATTGGCTATAAATTATCTATAATTTTTTTTAGAAAAAGATTAGATTATTTTTCTGAATCAAGTAGGAGTAAAAATGAATATGGATGAAAGAATAAAATATGCCTTTGAACATACTGAAATATTAAGAAGACCCAAACAATTAATATCCACCTTTGGTTCTTCGATAATTCATTATTATGTGCTAACCGAACCGATATATTCTGAATTTACCAAGGATAATTTAGAAACTGTAGTTAGGGAAGGGAAAGTTAGCTGGTATCAACCCAAACTACTTACTCCTTCTTATATGTTTAGGATAGAAGGGTTTAGCGGCGAAGCTAAAAAGGCATTTGAAATACTTGCCAACCAATATCCTGATTTAGCGGGAATTCTTTATAAATTTAAAATAAATAAAGAACTTGATGAAATGAATTTTGTTTCCGGTCCTTTGTCATCCGCAGCAGAAAATATTAACAATAAAATAGATAAAAAGGGAGATTCTCTTTGTGCGGTTATTAAGGGTGTAGCCGGTCTGTGGGACGTTTCTCTTTCGAAGTTTATTTTAGATATGATGGTTAGAAGTGTTGATTCCGCTCAAATACCTGATTTTAAAAGAAGAGGGTTTATAGGCGTAAACCAGATTGGTCAAGCTATTATCTCTAAAGATAGATATGGTGTCCCGGTAGCTGCCCGAGAAGAAATAGAAAAATTATTTAAATTAGTGGAAAAAGGAGAATTGGAGCCGGTTAAATTAAAAGAAGAACTGGATAATTGGGGATTATTCGAATATTATCAGGATAGATTTTTTAATCTCTTTAAAAAGGGGTAATAAAATAATTAAAATAAAAAATTCATTAAAAATTGTTATGAAAAAACTTCTAAAGTTGATAAATTAAACTTGTTTTCTCTTCTTTTCACTGAAATATAGAAAATACATTAATACTGCTGCTACTATACTTAAAAAGCATATTGCAGGCCAAATATTAATAATCCCATATTTTCTTATGAAATTCCCCGCAATTAATGGCCCTATTGCAAATCCTACTCCCATTATAACCGGTATAACCGCATTAAATCTCCCTCGATGAGACATCGGAGTATGATTTGCAATATAAACATTAGTATTGGTAGTTACTAATATTTCTCCTATACTCCAAATTATCGTAGAAAACAATAACCAAGGTAGGCGGCCGTTTATAAAAAATATCATACCAAACCCTATAGCGTAAAATACTCCGGCTAAAGTTACATTAAGCACTGGTTTTATTTTATGGGTAAGGCTTATTATAACTATGGTCAGAAAAGATACTACAAGAGCATTAGTGGTCATAATTACACCAAACATCTTAGGACCCTTGTCTCCAAATAGCTCAACAACTTGAATGGGAATACTAAAAGTTGTTTGGGCATAAACAAAACTATAAATTAGAGATATCATAGACCAAAACTAAGGAAGTAAATGTAGTGGCAGCATCTCCTAAAAATATCCACATTAAATAATTATTATAGAGAAAACCCGCAATTAATGGTCCCACAGCAAAACCGATATTATTACCTAAATACAAAATAGAGAAGGCAGCCTTTCGGTTGTTCGGATTGGTTAAATCTGTAGTCATAGTTGTGCTGGCAGGTTGAGCCGCTCCATGAAAAAATGCAGACAAAATCAACAACCTTGGAATTAAAAATGGATTATTTAAAAATGCGCAAGGTATAAGGCAAATTGCTGCCAGACCCTGAAATAAAAGAAGGATTTTCTTTCTTCCTAACCAGTCAGCTAATCTACTCCTACTAATAAGCCCGGGGCGTGAGCTGCAATGGCAAGCATTACCAGATAACCGGCTTTTCCTTCATCCAGTGATAGAGTTTTAGTTAAATATATAGTTAAAAAAGGGTAGACAAAAGCCCCCATAGAGTTTACCATTCGAGCAAAAAATAATATATAGATGCTTTTGGGTAATTCAGTATAATGACTTAGCATTTTAGGTAATTTCATATTATCGTCTTATTCTTTTATCCTCTGTTTTATAGCTTCAAAAACAAAATCTGGTTTTGCTCTTCCCTTAGTATAACGCATAACTTGACCCACTAAATAGTTTAAAGCTTTTTCTTTCCCTTTGTTAAAATCATCTACCGATTTGGAGTTTTCC
>NMQN01000777.1 GCA_003575245.1 Candidatus Atribacteria bacterium 1244-E10-H5-B2
ACTACCATAAAATCAGCTATAACGTCAAAAATATCCCCTCCTTTACAGCTGCTCTCCGCTTGTTTGGCTACCATACCATCAATTATATCTGACATGCTGATTAATAGTATTATTATCAGAGACTGTACATATTTTTCCTGTAGCTCGCTTATAATTAAAAAGGGGATAAAAACAATTCTGGAAAAAGTTATTAAATTAGCTAAAAAACCTTTATTCATATCTTTACTACTTTATTTGCTTTGTTGTTATAGAAATCATTGATTAATAAAAGATTATTTTTATTCTCGAAGGTATTATAATTTTTCTAATAATTCTTTACTAAATAATTTAATTTTTTCTTGCAGTTCATCATCTTTGTCAGAAGTAATAAACTTTTCTCTTCCGATTATCTTCCCACCCTTTTCCTCAATCAGTTCAGCAGCTTTAGCAGTATCTGCTTCAATGCCTTCTTTGTTTGAACCAGTAAGCACCACAAAGCATTCCATGCCTGAAAATTCGTTCCGCTGAATAAAGTTCTCAAGTGGCGGCCTAATAAATCCAGCGTAGATCGGTGATGCAAACCCAATTGCTTTTGCATCTTGTAAATTGATTTGTAAATCTTTTCCTACACAAAATAAGGTTACTTTGTAATTATTTCCCGCAATGTTTTCTGCTAAAGCCCTTAGCACTTTGGTAGTAAAATTAGACATTCCGGGATGATATACAATATATATTTGTTCGGTGGAATCATCACTTCCAATTGTTTCCGCAGGTAAATTTTTCTCTCTATCTAAAATAGAAATTACCGCAGAACCAACGCCAGCAGGCAGGATTATAATATAAGTTAAAAAGTAAAATATAACAAGTAAAATAATCGCCATTACACCCGTTCTGCCTTTTAGCCTGAAAAAAATAGTGTACAGCCAAAGCAAAGAAATGGCGGCAACAAAAGGAAAAATTCTAACTCCTATAGGAATTATCTTAGCAAAATTTGCAATAAAAAAGGGTATAGTCAGCAACAATATAATGATGGTGTAAATTATAGCAAAATTCATTTTGACCTCCTCCTTAATATTTTTAAAATATCATTTTGTTTAGAAATTTATTTACATTTTACTTACAACAAAAAAATTTAAAAATCCTCTTTTCATAAGAAAAATAACAAAGAAAATGATAATAATTAATGGATGTTAACAATGATCTCTTTCTGTTTTCCTTTCTTCTTTAAATTCTTCTCCACATAAATTGCTTTTCCGGTAAAGGAGTCTCTTTCAGTATAATACATCAGAGTAGAATAGGTTGAAGGAGTGGGAGTAAATATCTGAACTTGCTCCGGATTAAGCTTCAGTTCTTTATAAGTATATTCTTTTAATCTGTACATATCTTCTTCTCTGCAGCCCGGATGAGCGGCGATCAGATAATAGGTTAAAAATTGTTTCTTTCTCTGTTCCTTATTTATCTTAATAAATTTATCTCTAAATCTTTTTAAATATCCCCGGTCAGGTTTGCCCATCTTTTCCAGGACATTATTTTCCGTATGTTCAGGGGCGATTTTAAGTTGGCCGGAGATGTGATGCTTAATTAATTCGCCTAAATATTTTTCTCCATATTTTTGGTCACCCAATAACATATCATAGCGTATCCCTGAGGCAACAAAGACCTTTTTCACTCCCTTAATCTGTCTTATCTTCTTTAGAATTTCCATCTGTCTTTTATGATTTATCTTTAGACTCGGGCAAATCTGGGGATACAAGCACCTCTTATCAGCACAACTCCCCGACTTTAATTTCTTCTGACATTCTATTCCATACATATTGGCCGTAGGTCCACCTACATCTAAAATATATCCCTTGAAATCTTTCAGTCTGGTCAATAATTTTGCTTCTCTTAAAATCGATTTTTCGCTTCTTCCCTGGATAATCCTCCCCTGGTGGACTATTATCTTCTCTTTCGTAAGGCAAATCATGAATCTTATCCAGTTCCTTTTGGACAAGAGGATAACCGAGCGGATTTTGAATTAAATATCTACTATCCTGCTGCTGACACAATCCCTTAGCAGTTAGAGGGTCATTATTTAAATAAAAAGTATGGAACATAGAGATAAATTTTTTATTATCTCCTTTAACCTCCTGATAAGAAGGGAGTATTGTATATTCTTCTCTGGAGTGAGGAGAGATGTAACATATTCCTCTGATATCTTTCCAGTCCTTGCCGGTTTTAAAATTGCGGGCTAACTTTAAAACAGAGTTTTCTCCCATACCATAGACCAAAATATCGGCCTTGGCATCAAAAAGTATCGCTCTTCTTATCTTGTTATCCCAATAATCATAATGAGCTATTCGGCGCAGACTTGCTTCTATTCCTCCCAGGACAATCGGTTTGGTATTTTTAAAATATTTTCTTATCAGATTAGAATAGACTATAGCCGCCCTATCAGGCCTCTTGGTATTTTTGCCTCCGGGAGTGAAATCATCCTTCCTCCTTCTCTTTTTGAGAGCAGTATAATTGGCTACCATCGAATCTACCGAACCGGCAGTAACTCCCCAGAAGAGAGCAGGCTCTCCCAGTCTGCTAATATCTATCTTACTGTTTATATCTGGCTGGGCGATAATACCCACTTTATAACCCACCGCCTGAAGCACCCTTCCTATAACCGCTGCTCCGATGTAAGGACTGTCTATATAGGTATCCCCGGTTACAATAATTACATCCAGTCTATCCCAGGATAATTTTTCCATCTCTTCTCTGGTAGTGGGCAAGAACATCTACGGTCTCCTTATTTTTTTAATTGTAAATATTTTTCAGTAAATTCCGGACATCATCTTCTATCTTTTCAATATCACTTTCCATAACATCCAGATGATAATATTGAAACACATCTAAATCTTTTAAACCCGTGCCGGTTAACATCATAACAACTGTTGCCCCCTTTTCAATCTTTCCTGCCTTAAATAATTTTTTAACCGCATAGAGACTTGTAGCAGAAGCTGGTTCAACAAAATAACCGACTTCTCCGAGTTTCCTTTGAGAAACAAGTATTTCTTCTTCTGAAACACTTTCAGCAAGCCAATTATATTCTTTTGCTTTATGAATAATTTCATCTCCTCCCATAGGATTACCGGTAGTAATAGCTTCGGCAATAGTATGAAAATTTGAAAATGGCACAACGTGCTCTTTCCCTTGTTTAATGGCAGTTACGATCGGGCTATTATTTTTAGCTTGGACAACTATCATTTTTGGTAATTTATCAGTTATCCCAGCTTGTTTCAGTTCTCGGTACCCCTTAAATAAACCTCTAATATGTCCACACGCAGATGTGGGAACTGTAATGTAATCCGGAATCTTATTTTTCATTTGCTCAAACATTTCAAAAGCTGTTAATTTATATCCTTCGACTCTAACTGGTCCATTTCCCGAAACAATTCTTAATTTAAGTTTTTTGGCAAAACTTAATATATGCTTCTTCATCATTGAATAATCTTCAGCTTTAACTTTTACAATGGTTGCACCGTGAATGGATATTGCCATAATCTTTTCTTTTGGGATGAATTCCGGAACAAACACAATTACTTTAATACCGGCTTTCGCACCATAAGCAGCAATTGAATTTCCCATATTACCCGAGGAAATGGTAGCTGTTACCTTTTCTCCCATTTTTTTAGCCATAAAAATACAAGCTAAAGATCCCCTATCCTTAAAGCTCCATGTGGGATTTTGGGTTTCGTTTTTGAGTAATAAATTACTAATTCCGGTGAACTCTCGTAATCTTTGATCAGCTTGAATTAAGGAAGTATTTCCTTCGCCTAAATGAAAATCTTCACTCATTTGAGTAAAAGGAAGAAAATCCGCAAATCTTTGCCATATATATTCCCCCGATTTAATCTTTACTTTTTCCAGGTTGGGAGTAAATACTTCTAAGGATTCGCCATTATCAGCAAATTCTTCAATCCTCTCAAATGGGTATTCGATACCGGAAATTGTGGAAATTAGTTTTGGAAATGATTTCATAGTACTATCAGAACCTCCCTCAATTGTTGAT
>NMQN01000702.1 GCA_003575245.1 Candidatus Atribacteria bacterium 1244-E10-H5-B2
GCTGAAATACGTTAAGCAGTGCAATAGAGAGAGATGCACCGGCAATCCCCGAGAGCATTCCACCCAATACTACCGTAAAATAACGGATGCGTACAATATTAACCCCCAGTGAATCAGCTGCCTCCGGGTGCTGCCCCACAGCTCGAATACTAAGACCTAAAGGCGTCTTGTTCAATAAAAACCAGGCAAAAGGAATCAGGGCAAATGCACCATATACCAGGATGTTTTGCTGGAAGAAGATTTCGCCCACAACCGGAATATTAGAAAGCCAGGGGATAGACAAAGGAGGGAAACCGCTTACTGATTGAACTGTTCCCACCATAGTTCTAAATAAAAGACTGCTTAATCCGAGACCGAATATATAAACTCCGATCCCGCTGATCCCCTGTTCAGCCTTTAAAGTAACATTAACAAAGGCAATCAAGAGACCAAATATCGCTCCGACCACTATTGCCACCAATAAACCAAGCCAAAGATTACCGGTTTTAAGAACCGTATAAAAAGCACTAAAGGCTCCCATAAGCATAACACCGTCTACCCCAAGATTTAGGACACCGCTCAACTGCCCTATCGTTTCTCCAATGGAAGCATATAGATATGGTGTGGCAAGGCGAATTGCAGATTTTACTATCCCAATAATAATTGCTTCCATTATTTGTTCTCCTTTTTATCTTTATTTTTGGAATTATTTTTCGCGTCTACAGTTCGCTCCATCCGTCGAGCCTGACTGCGGCGTAGATACTCGCTTCCTACTACAAAGATTACAATTAGACCGTTTAAAGCACCGATCAACGCAGAAGGCACTTGCACTACTCTTTGCATTTTATTTGCTCCGGTAAGAAGTGCGCCCAATAACAGGGAGGCCGGTATTGTCCCAATAGGATGAAGCTGGCCAAACAAAGCAGCTACAATCCCGTTAAAGCCCGCACTACCGGTGAAACCCGATACAGAACCATCGGTAAACAGTCGGTGATGAATTCCTAACACTTCAATTGCTCCGCCTAACCCTACTAAAGCTCCACTTAAGATAAAAGCAAGGACCATATATTTTTGTACATTAATTCCGGACGCTCGCGAGGCTCGTATATTCTGCCCTATCATACGGATACGAAACCCAATTGTCGTCCGCCAGAGAAAAATATAAACCAGAATTGCGAAAATAACTGCTATTACTGTTCCAAAATGCAGGCGGGTAGGAATAAGGCGGGGAAGATCAACTGCATGGGTTAAACGGGCAGTTTGGGGGATAAAGGAGCCAAGCTTTATCTGGAGCGGGTCCATTATCGGTCCCCCAAGAAGATAATTCATCCCATAAGCCGCAATATAATTCAGCATGATGGTACTCAGGATTTCGTTTACATTAAAATAAGCCTTAAGAAATCCGGCAATTCCTGCCCATATTGCTCCACTTAGGAGCCCGACGACCAAAGCAATTATAATCAGTACCCAACCTGGTAAATTTGGAAAGGTAAGGCAAACTATGGTTGCAGAAAGAGCCCCAGCTACAAGCTGGCCCTCCCCTCCGATGTTTAATACGCCGGCACGAAAGGCAATACAGATTCCCAGCCCTACAAAAAGTAAAGGAGTTGCCTTGACTATTGTATCTGCTATGGCATTCATGCTCCCAAAAGCACCTCTGAGCAGGGCTTGGTAAGCAACCAGGGGATTTACTCCGAGAATGGCAATCACTATTGCTCCAATTAGTAACGCTAGGAAGAATGCCCCTATGGGGATAAGATTCATTGATATTTCTAGGACATTCCTGTATTTCATTTTGCCACCTTTATATTTTTTACTTACCAATTACAGCATGCACTAATTAAGATAGTGTAGACAGTCGAGACGCTTGTCATGCGTTTCGTTTTTTTATATTCGATAAAAGTTTGAGAAAGTCCTGCTTTTTTAAAGAAAAAGTTATTATTTTTTCGTAGTTAATTTTTCGGCTTTATAATCAACATTTTAGGGTTCGCTATCAATCTGAATCTTTAATTTTTCCCTCTTACCTCTTACCCTTTTTCTTTTATGATTTCTCCTCTTCTAACAAAATGCATGGTTATAAAGGAAAGTATAAAGAAAAAAGAAGCAAAGACCATAAGAGAAGGATAACCGAACAGATCAATAGATATCCCTGAAAGGGGAGGAGCAACAATATTGGCAGCCTGAGAAAAAAAATAATAAAGCCCGGTATATCCCCCCACCTTCTTCAAGGAAGTCATATCTACTACCATGGGCAGAGAATTAACGTTAATCAAGGCCCACCCAAATCCCCCTATCAGAAAGAGGATAGCAATGTAGATAAAATTTCGGAACAACATGCTGGCAATCATTATCACGGTAATAATTAAAAGTCCTGCTCTTATTGTTTTGTTCCTACCTTTTTTAGCTCCGATATATCCGGTTACAAGAGCGCTTACCATAAACGATAAAGAAAATACCCCCAATACAAGTGCACCGGTACTTTCCTTTATCCCCAAATAAAATTTAGCATAACTGGTAAAGAAGGTCTCAATACTGTTAAAGCCAACAAACCAAAAAAATATAGAAAAGAGGATAAAAAGCAGGCTTCTATCCCCTGAAAAGATATCTTTAATGTTTTCATAAAAGGCAGAGAACGATTCCCGGAAAGAGACTGTTGGTTTTTTACCTTCCCTGTCTTCTTCTTCAATAAAAGGTCTATCCTCTTTAATGGTAAATACCACTATCAAACAAGCCAACAACATTAATAACCCGCCTGCGATGAAAGGATAGGTAATATTACTGTCATAAAGAGGTTTTCCCGCAAAAAAAACTAACAGTGCTCCCAAACCTCCCATAAAATTAATAATTCCATTTGCCTGGCTTCTGAAGTGTGAAGGAGTAATATCCGGCATTAAGGCAACTACCGGAGTCCTAAAAAATGCCATGGATAAATTCATTAAAATAATTGTGAACATCATCAAGGCTAAATTTTCAAACAACCGGGTGTAAGGAATTAATAAGAAAAATAACATAGCAAGGGGAGCACCAGCTAATATATAAGGTCTCCTTCTACCTAACCGTGTCCTGGTTCTATCACTTAACGCTCCCAAAAAAGGAAGAAGAAGGATAGCAAAGATATTATCAACAGTCATTACAATTCCAATAATAAAAGAAGTTAATTTAAAAGATTTCAGAAAAATGGGAACATACGCATTATACATAGCCCAGATAATAGAGACCCCAAAAAACCCAAAGCCCAGAATAAAGATTTTCTTTTTATTAAAAATAACTTTCTCTCCCATAAAACCCTCCTCATTCTCTTCTCGACAGATTCGGTATTCTTATTCCATGTCTATAGGGGTCAGGTCTTCCCATTTGAAATCGGTTATTTCTGCTAATTGGTAAAATTTTCATTTTAACTATTTGCTTTGAAAGGATATGTTATTTCTCGGATTTTCTTCTATCTTCGCCGGTTCTTCTATCCTGGTCATTTCTGCGTTCAGGTTCTTTATAATTTGGGTCATTAAATTTTCTGCGGTCATCACCTGTTCTTCTTTCTTTTCCAGTACGGCGTTCTTCTTTCTTTTCCATAGGATTTTTCCTCCTTTAATTAATTAGATAATTAAATATGGTTTACAATTTGGGTTGATAATCTACTCTCAGATACTTATACTGACTCACTGCATCTACTCTTTAAAGTTAATTAATAAATGTTTTTAAAATACTAATATTAAGATACAACAAGGCTTAAGAAAAATCCTTCTTTTTTAGAAAAATAATTGTAGGTTATAAGATGCAAGTCGGAAGAGTTTATAATTGGCTGGTTGATCGATTAAATTAGTTGTTAGTAGGGAATTGGAGGGTCTGATTCATTAAACTCGTTTATCCCCGTAGGACAGGCATTCCCCATTTTCATGAGGACAGGCTCACCTGTTTAATACATCACCACACCTTAACCTTCCCTCCTCAAGAGGGCGAAGATTTGGGGAATAATGCCAATTTACCGATTAAATTCCGGAGGGGAGAATAGAAATTGTCTCCCCTCA
>NMQN01000017.1 GCA_003575245.1 Candidatus Atribacteria bacterium 1244-E10-H5-B2
AGACTATCAGTTCCGTCATACATGTCTTCAACTTCAGCAACTGTAGCATCCGCTAGTTCAGCTTGGATTAATGTTTGAATAGTTCCAGCATTTGCCTTAACTATGGCATTTTTAGCCTTATTTTGCTGGTTAGCATGAAGTCTTAATCCTAATAGGGCTAATACGCCGATAATTGCCACTACGACCATTAACTCAATTAGGGTAAAACCCTTCTTACTTTTCCTTAACATCCTATCACCCCCTTTCACTTTTTGATTTATGGTATTCCCGGTTATATTTTTTAATCTTTTCTTTATTTTTAATTCTCCAAAGTTCTCTTATAAATTGACAGTATTCTCTATTGTTTTCGTGGTATTCCAAAGCCCTTTTTTTGATCGCTTTCTTGTTTTTCTTGTACCACGCTTTAGCAATCTTTTTAAGGTGTTTCTTATGATCTCTCTGGTAATTCTGAAAATAAATACTCCTATCTATATTATGAGTTCTCCGGTATTCTTCAACCCGAATTAATATCGCTTCTTTATGCTCATAGTAGTATTTTAGAGACTGCCGGCTTCTGCAGGCTTTGCATACCCCCATATGCTTGTCAGAGTTTCTCTCATCTGATGCAAATTTAAAGATTAATTTTGTCTCTCCACACTTCGAGCAAACTTTAAAAGGTATAGCTTTTATTTTGCTCTCCCTGTCCTTAAGTTCTTTCTCTATTTTTTTCTTTAAAGACAAGTCAACAAATTCGTAAGATTCTTTACCCAAAACAACCCCTTTTAAAATACCCCCCGCTCCCCTTAGATAAAAGGTTAATTAAAAAGAAGGGGAGCAGGGTAACCGGCAACCCGGGAGAGAAATCAGCAAACCCGGACCACCGAGTTATTTTAGTTGAATCCTTTCTTAAATCCCCTGCTCCTCTCCTGTAAATTTTGTCTTTTTACCGGGAGGAGCAGGGTCAGGCTCGGGAAGCACCGACTCAAACCCGAGCTTTATATATTTTAACTAAATTAGCAGCCTAAAAATTTGCTACTTCTTTAGTCAATTTGACTAAAAAAATATATAAAATTACGTAGGATCTGAAAATCGATTTCCTTTTTCCCTTCTTTTTTTTGTATGATTGCACAATACTGCAGAAAAAATTTATTCCTGATATTGTATATTCTGACTAAATATTTTTAATTTTCCCATTTGATTTTTTTATTAAATTCGTTTATAATATATACAAATCGCTTTAAAGCTCCGCTTTGCTGTCGATTTTTTACTAAATAAAAAAGAGTGTCCTTTTGTCGGGAGGCTCTTTTTTATTATTGGTTCATTGTTTAAACTTAGACAACCAACGAATAAGGAAATATACATTACCACTACCAGCGTCAAAACCAGTAATTTTTTCATCATTCACCTCCTCTTAGAATCTCGAGCAACTGTTTCCTACCCCCTCGAGTCTCGATCATCTTAGAAAAAAGATATCTTTCTTCTTCTGAAAATAGCTCCCGTTTTTCCCTGATCCTTTTTAAACCTAGGCTCTTTACTCTATTACCGACAGTAGTTATCGAGCAACCTTGAGAGATGGCAATTTTCTCGTAGCTTTTGCCCTCTCGATAATCTCTAAGAAAATCGAGAGAGTTTATTTCTTTATTCAAGCGAGCCACCTCACTTAGCTCTTACCCGAGCGGTCTCATTTACCGGCTCTAACTTGCCACCGCAATAATTGCAAATCGAAAACACTCTCCAACCCAAAAAATGTTTCCCGCAATTTTGACATCTGTATTCTGGCATTGACATTTTTTTCTCCTTTCATTTAATATGAATACATTTAGTTATGTTCTTTTGACCCCCTCGATAAACCTCTCACATTTTGCAATTATTCTATCCCAATCTTCTGAAACCTCTGAAACCTCTCCTATTTTTACTCCCCTGCCTTTACAAATTGGGCATACTGCAGATACTTCTCTACATCTAAAAATTTCTCCACAACCAAAACATTTATATTTAGGGTACATACTTTAATCTCCTCTCCTTAACCAATTAACTAGCTAACCAGACAACTAATTATATATTTATACTTCGCCTGCTTGTAATACGGTAATTGCTACCACATTAACTATGTCTTCAACACTACAACCGCGAGAAAGGTCATTAACCGGTTTTCTCATCCCCTGAGAGATTGGGCCTATAGCCTCAGCTTTAGCTAATCTTTCTATTAATTTGTAAGCAATGTTTCCAGAATGTAAATCGGGGAATATCAGGACATTAGCTTTTCCGGCAATTTTACTATTTGGAGCTTTTTGCTCTCCGATTGAGGGAATTAATGCGGCATCGGCTTGAAGTTCTCCATCAATAAGTAACTCTGGCTTCTTTTCTTTGGCAATTTTAGTAGCCTCGATTACTTTATCAACTAAAGGATGTTTGCCACTCCCCTTGGTGGAAAAAGATAACATTGCCACTTTTGGTTCAAAGCCAACCAGTGCTTTTCCGGTTGCAGCGCTGGCGATAGCAACATCGGCAAGCTGTTCGGTATTGGGTTCCGGATTTAAAGCACAATCAGCAAAAACCATGATTCCTTTTTCTCCATAAGGGCAATCAGGTACCACCATAACAAAAGAACTGGAAACAATATTTATACCAGGGGCAGTTTTTATAGTCTGCAGAGCCGGTCTAAAAACATCTCCTGTTGCATTAATAGAACCGGCAACCAAACCATCTGCATCATCATGATAGACCATTAATGCACCAAAATAAAGAGGATTTTCCGATAATTGATAAGCTTCGTCTAAGCTTACTCCTTTATTTTTACGAAGTTGATAATAAGAATCAGCATATTCTTTCAGTTCTTCAGAATCTTTGGGGTTTATTATTTTAATTTTATTTGATAAATCAATTCCCAATTCCCGAGCTTTAGATTTAATATTTTCTTCTCTCCCTAAAAGTATTAAGCTGGCGAAACCTTCATTAATAATAGTAGCTGATGCTTTAATCATCCTCGGCTCTTCACCCTCCGGAAGCACAATAATTTTAGGATTTTTTTTAGCTTTTTCTCGAATAAGTTGTGATAGTTTCATTTATTTTTTTCCTTTAATCAAATATCTTTCCAGTCTGTAATAAGGAGTCCCACTACAAATATTATTAAAATTATCTTTCCTAACAATTCTTCGCTCATTTTTAATCTCCTTTTTTAAATACTCCAATATTTTCTGCTGGTTTAAACCAATCTTTTTGAGGTATCATAGTTCCGCTCGGTTCTATTTTTCCCTCTTTTTCTCCAAATCGTTTTTCAACTTTCCCATTTTCGAGATCAGTAATTTCCCAGCCGAAATGTATTCCGCCTTTAAATTCCTTTATAGATAGCTTTGTATAACAAGAACCCCTTAACTTCCCGGTTAATAGCAACCTCTCTATCTTTTTATTTCTATCCGCTATAATCTTTCTTAATCTGTTATCTTTTATAAATATTGTTTTCATTGATTTCACCCCCCTTTTCTTCTAATATTTTTGATATAGCCTTTTCCTCTTTGCTCTCAACACCGCCACAAAAAAGATAGACGGTATCTCTTATCAATAACTTATCTACCAGGTCTAAATCATTCAAATAGGTAAAGATTTCTTCTTCTATTTTAGGCATATATGCCCCCTTTACATAAAACCATAATATTTATATAGTTCACCTTCCTGATATCCTGTTTCTATGATCACGGACAACAAGATGTTTATTCCTTTCTTCCCCAGGCTTCTTCTTTCCCTCAATAAACCCCTCAATAAGTTTTAAAGCCTTCGAATATTTATCTCTTTCTCTCTCTGTTAAATCTTCCTTCTCCAATTCCACCTTATAGAAAGACTTGGTTTCTTCTAAAGCCTTTAGCTTTATTATATCCATTTTTTATTATCACCTTAACCCCTGCTTCGTTTAGTAGATCGTTCAGGAATACCTTAGATACCCCCTAATTTCCGCTTTATTAGCGTTTCTTTAACCCACTCGATACCTTTCTACCACCCCTTTTTTAGCCTTAAATCCTG
>NMQN01000338.1 GCA_003575245.1 Candidatus Atribacteria bacterium 1244-E10-H5-B2
CAGCGAGCCTTAGAAGAAGCGGCATTAAACAAGGCAAAAGCGGTTATTTTCGAAATTGATACCTTCGGGGGAAGGGTTGATGCGGCTACTCAAATAAGAGATAAGATAATGAGCCTGAATATACCAAGCGTAGCCTACGTTAAAAATAGAGCATGGTCTGCAGGCGCTCTAATTGCTCTATCTGCAGAATATATTCTGATAGATAAAAGTGCCAGTATCGGTGCGGCAGAACCAAGGCCGGCAGATGAAAAAAATATTTCAGCCCTAAGGGCTGAATTTACTTCTACTGCTTTAAGTAGAGGGCGTTCGGAAGAGATAGCAGCCGCCATGGTTGACAAAGACGTAGAAATTAAAGATATAATAGAAAAAGATAAAATATTAACTTTAAATGCTGAACAGGCTATAAAATTAAATTTTGTAGATGATAAGGCTTCGAATATTGAAGAAGTTTTAAATTTCCTAAATCTTAAAAACGCTAGAATAGTAAATATTGTTCCAAATTGGGCAGAGAATATAAGCCGATTTGTTACCAATCCTGTAGTAAGTCCACTATTATTGTCTATAGGTTTTTTAGGGCTTATAATTGAATTTTGGACCTTAGGTTGGGGAATTGCCGGGTCAATGGGAATAATTTCTTTGTCTTTATTTTTTGGAGGACATATAATTGTCGGCTTAGCAGGATTTGAAACAATTATCCTATTTGCAATCGGTCTTCTTCTGCTTTTAGCAGAAATATTTTTTATTCCCGGGTTCGGTCTGGCCGGGATAGGCGGAATTGCAGCTATTTTGACTAGCATATTTCTTACTTTTGGGAATATTGTCCAGGCGACTTATTCTATCTTAATTGCCCTGGGCGTATCCGTAATAGGGTTTTTCTTATTAATTAAATACATTCCTTCCACTCGAACCTGGAGAAAATTTGTCCTTTCAACAGAACAGAAAAAGGAATTGGGATATACGGTAGGGACAAAAGATTTAAAACGATTAACCGGAAAGGAAGGCCTGGCTATTACGCCTTTACGTCCATCTGGTATAATAGAGGTTAATGGTAAAAAATTAAATGCCCTTACCCGGGGAGAATACGTTGATTCTAATATAAAAATTAAAATAATAAGCGTTGAAGGCAATAAGATAGTTGTCGAAGCGATTAATGTTTCTTAATAGCTTATTCTTATTTTGAAATAAGGAGGTAAAAAAATGTTTGAGTTATTAGTTCCGTTGATTCCAATTATATTAGTTATTTTTATAATCTATATTTTCTTTCAATTTATACCGGTAGGATTATGGATTTCAGCTATAGCTGCAGGAGTAAAGGTGGGAATTTTTACTTTAGTAGGTATGAGGCTTAGAAGAGTTCCCCCTCATAAGATTGTTGGCGCCTTAATAAAAGCCACTAAAGCAGGCTTGAGCGTTTCTATTGATAAATTAGAAGCACATTTCCTGGCTGGGGGAGATGTTGACCGAGTAGTAGATTCCTTGATTGCTGCTGAGAGAGCCGGCCTTAATTTAACCTTTGAAAAGGCAACCGCTATTGATTTAGCCGGCAGAAATGTCTTAGAAGCAGTACAAATGAGCGTAAATCCGAAAGTAATAAAAACCCCGATAGTTGCAGCTGTAGCTAAAAATGGTATTCAAGTTATGGCTACTGCCAGGGTAACCGTAAGAGCAAATATAGAACGCTTGGTGGGTGGAGCCGGTGAAGAGACAATTATAGCCAGGGTAGGAGAAGGAATTGTTACCACTATCGGTTCATCAGAGACTCATAAAAAAGTTTTAGAAAACCCGGATAACATTTCCAAGACTGTCTTACAAAAAGGATTAGATGCCGGGACCGCTTTTGAGATATTATCTATTGATATTGCTGATGTTGATGTGGGTAAAAATATTGGTGCTATATTACAAACTGATCAGGCAGAGGCTGATAAGAAGATTGCTCAAGCCATGGCTGAGCAGAGAAGGGCATTGGCAGTAGCTCAGGAGCAGGAAATGAAAGCCAGAGTTCAGGAAATGAAGGCAAAGGTGGTAGAAGCAGAGGCAGAAGTTCCCAAGGCAATGGCGGAAGCCCTAAGAAAAGGTAAATTAGGAGTAATGGATTATTATAATTTGAAAAATATTGTAGCTGATACTTCCATGCGGGATAGTATCGCTGATACATCAAAGAAGAAAGAAAATAAGTAAGATAATATTGTTTTACTTAAAAAGGATAGAATAAACCATGTCATTAGTTTTATATATATTTATTTTCTATATTATAATAAGCTTGTTAAGTCGGATAGGAAATAAGAAAAGAAGATCTCATAGCTTAATACGGAAAGAAGAAGATGATTCTATCTCGGTATTTTCGGAAATTCAGGATGAGGTAGATTCACCCGAGGAGAAGACTAATATAAAACAAGTTGATAATATAGAAAAAAAGGAAAAAATTATTATAGATGACGAGGTTAAAGAATTTTATAAGGACAAAGATGAGGATAAAGAGAAAGAGGTTTTAGCTGAAAAGACGGTAGTAGAAGATGGGGAAGAAATTTCATCTGGCCGGGAAAGTGGATTGGAAATATATTTATCTGATAATATCCTGATTAACGGAATAATATTATCAGAGATAATTGCTCCGCCCAGAGCTCTAAGGCCTTATGATTTTCAGAGATACAAAAGATTAAGATAATTAGTCGTTAGTGAATAGTGAATAGTCGTTAGTTTCAAATACAAAATGCAAGATACACAATTCAGTTCTTGAATGTAGCTATTTTAGGAAAGCAGGGAAATATAATAGAAAAAGATAAAAATATAAGTAAAAGCATGTTAATTAATAATAAAGATGAGCTAAGAGAACTTTTTGGACAATATGATGAAAATATCAAATTTATCAGCCAGTATTTTTCAATAAGAATATCAACACAAAATGATAGCAAGTTGGTTATTTCAGGGATAAAGAGTGAAACGGATAAAGCCGTAAAAATAATTGAAGGACTTCTCTCCATAATTAGGAAAGGGCATCCACTTTCTATATCACAGGTAAAATACCATGTTGAAATGTCTGAGAATAACCAGCCTGTAGATTGGAAATTATTATACAAAGATGTGATTCATGTTTTCAAAAAAGATAAAGAGATTAGGCCAAAAACCTTAGGTCAACAGAAATATATAGATGCGGTTAAAAAGAATGATATTGTCTTTGTTATAGGACCTGCTGGTACGGGAAAGACTTACTTAGCGGTAGCTATTGCCCTGTCTGCCTTAAAGAATGAAGAAGTAGATAGAATAATTCTAGTTAGACCGGCGGTAGAAGCCGGGGAAAGTTTAGGTTATTTACCAGGAGATTTATTAGAAAAGATAGACCCCTATTTTCGCCCCTTATATGATGCAATGTATGAGATGATGCCTTCCGAGAAATTCCAAAAGTATATGGAAAGAGGGATAATTGAAATAGCCCCTTTAGCCTATATGAGGGGAAGAACCTTAAATAATTCTTTTATTATCTTGGACGATGCTCAAAATACTACTTTAGGTCAGATGAAGATGTTTTTAACCCGCTTTGGCTTTGGTTCCAAAGTTATAATTAATGGAGATATCACTCAGATAGATTTACCACTTAAAGAACATTCCGGATTAACAAGAGTGGCAAAGATACTTAAAAAAATAAAAGACATCGAATTTATATACCTTAATGATCGGGACGTAGTGAGACACAGATTGGTTAAAGAGATTATCCGTGCTTACGAAAGGGAAGATTTACGGAACCAGGGAAGGTAGTGATTCAGCCTCGTGAAATTATATGAGAAATGGAATAAATGGAAAAATAGAGATAAAATGTCAGGTAATAATATGCAAAAGAAAAAAATAATTGATAAAAATATAATACAAAAAATATCTATATTTCTTATTTTGTTAACCGCCATTACCCTCGTTCTGTCTATTAATTTTTTCCCGGATAAAATTCTCTTGAAAGAAGGGCAAATCTGTTCTAAAGATATTCTGTCCCCGGGGG
>NMQN01000463.1 GCA_003575245.1 Candidatus Atribacteria bacterium 1244-E10-H5-B2
AGTTAATCAATAGGGAAATCAATAAATACCGGAGAACTTATTTTCAGAAGCTAAAAATAAAAGATCCTGAGGCCTACGGAAAAATGAGAAAGGCGAAAAACAGGTATCTCAAAGATTGGCGGGTCAGGAATCCGGACTATAACAAGAAATGGCTCCGGGCTTATTACAAGAAATATCCTGAAAGGGTCAGAGAATATCAGAGGCGATACTGGCTCAAAAAAGCTATGTCCCAGGCGGACAGTTAAAAAAAGAATTTAAAGGAAGGTGATAAATAATGCCAGAATATTTATGCCCTAAATGTAGGGGTGTATTCTGTGGCTGGGTTATGAGATACAGGTATAAACAGAAATGCCCTGTTTGCGGTAGTGAGCTTCAAGAGGTCTCTAATAATAAAAAATATAGAAAAGATGAAGGGTTTGGTAAAGGCCAACCTAAAATTTCACGTTGTAGGGTATAAATTTTAGCGATTTAGGGTATTCATGAGGATAATTGATGTTAGTTTTAAGTAACTAAAGATTACCGAGATTCTGGGCATCAGTCCGGAAATTTTAAATAAAGAACTCCATCAATTTTACGAGGATAGAAGAAAAGAGTTAGAGAAAAAGATAGAGATAAGACAAAAGGATGCCGAATGTGAATGTAAGGAATAAGTCATTCTTAATATATCTAAGTAGAGGAAAGTAAATTCCGAACACTTAAGTATTAAATAATAGGAAGGTGGAAAAATTCAGATAGTTTTTACCAAAAGAAGGCCAAAAAAGAAAGAGTTAAAGAAACAAATTAAGGAGAAATAAAAATGAAACATTTTCCGGATTTTTTTAAAAATGAAAAAAATAAAGTTCCAGACGCCCCCGAAGGGATGGAGGGTTATGTATTTGAAAGCGCTGATGGGTCCCAAGTGATTTTTTGGGAAAATGTTAATGGAGGTTCTGTTCCTTTACATACGCATGACTTTTGGGAGTACGCTTATGTAATTGAAGGTTGGTATGAAGGTGTTGTTGATGGAAAGGTTATTCGCTTAGAACCTGGAGATGAATGCTTAATACCTCCTGGGGTTCCTCATGAAGGAAAACATAGCTCCAATTATAGGGCTATTGATATTTTTGGAGGCCCTCGAGTAATTATCGTTAAAAAGTAATTCAGCTAGGAATGGTGTGACAAATGAAATTTAATTTTTTATATGATCAATCGAATCTCAATTTTGAAATTAACGAGAAAAATCTTTTATTTTATTCAACTATTGGCAAGCTTCCTAAAATAAATAAAGTTAATAAAGCGATTATAGATTCAATTTTAAATCCTATAGATTGTGAACCTTTAGAAAAAATAGTTAATGGTAAAAAAAATATTGTTCTTATTGCCGATGATCTTACTCGACCAACTCCTCAACATAAAATTATACCAGTAATGTTGGAAGAACTGAATAAATACGGTATTTCAGATGATATGATTACCTTGGTAATTGCAACAGGTACCCATCGTCCTATGAATAAAAATGAAATTATCAAACGTTTCGGAAAAGAAGTTACTCAGAGAATTAAGATTGTTAATCATGATTATAGAGTGGAAAATTGTATAGATTTAGGTTTTACAAAAAAAGGAATACCCGTTCAAATTAATCCCATTGTATATAATGCAGATGTTAAGATCAGTATCGGTACAGTCGTTCCCCATACGTTAGCAGGCTGGGGTGGGGGTGGAAAAATGATTCAACCCGGTGTTTGTAGTGAGTTAACTACAAATTATACCCATTTTGTGGGAGGGATTTATGAAAATGTTTTAGAATTAATAGGGAATGAAAATAATTTTGTTCGAAAAGAAATGGAATCCGTTGCGGAGCAAGTAGGATTGGATTTTATTATTAATACAGTTCAAGATTTAAACGAAAATTTTGTGGGAATATTTGCTGGACATTTTATTTCGGCTCATAGAGAAGCAATAAAATGCGCAGAAAAAATATGTCGGCCAACTATTGCCGAGAGGGCCGATATTGTAATAATCAATGCTTATCCGGCGAATCAAGATTTTTGGCAAGGATCTAAACCTTATGAATATTCGCTATTAGCAGTTAAAGAGGGTGGTATTGTCATCTTTGTTATAGATGCTCCCGAAGGGGTATCTGGTGGAGCGCCCGAACATAGAGATACCCTCCTCAATTGGTGCAACAAAGAACCAGAAATTATTTTAAAAAATTTAGATTTGGGGAAAATTAAAGATAGAAACTGTGGTGCTGCGTGTGTTTCCCAAGCAAGGCTTTTGAAACTAGCCAAAGTATATTGTATTTCAAAAGGCATGACAGATGAAGAAATTATTAATTTAGGATTTCTTCCTTTTAGTGATATCCAAAGCGCTATAAAACAAGCATTATTAGAACTTGGAAAAAACGCAAAGATTGGTGTAATACCCTTAGGAGGAATAACGGCTGTAAAGGTCAAAGAATAGTGAATTTATTTCAGTCAAAGTTTACTACTAAAATTTTTTAAAAATGCCGAATACAATAATTGATACTTGAAATCTAAGCAATCAAATCTATGACTATATCATTAAGTCAATAATAGATGTAAAGTTAGTTTTTGGTCAGATCAGTAATATTTGTAAACTGCAAAGGTACAATTTTTCAGATGGTTTGGCTTTGATCAGTTGCTGAACTAATTAGATATTAATCTTTATTGTCCCCTCCTCCTTTTAATTAACAGAGGCAATCCGAATTTTTGATAACCTGAGGAAAAGTAATATACTTAAAATAAAATATTGGAAAAATTAAACTATTATCAACTTTATTGTATAATTATTATTGGAAGGTGGGGGAACGAAGTGGGGTGATGCCTAGAAAAAAAGAATAAAGTGGTTATAAATATCTGAGCGACAATTCAGTCATGTTAACACGAAAGGGTAATTTTAGTAAAAAAATTTTGTAAAGGAGTAATCAAAAATGAGAAAATTTATCATTTTCTTGCTGATGTTTTTATTTTCAGTTTCAGCGGTACTTGTAGATGCTGAAACCAATGTTAAGTCAACAGAAGCGATTCAACTGGTAATGTGGAGCCATTATGGGGAATCTCCGGAATTTGTTCAAGATTTTGCCGATACAGGTACTAAGCTACTTCAGGAGAATGGATACCCAAATGCTACTGTAAAAGCAGAAATCATTCCATATGAAGGATACCAAGAGAAGTTTCTTAGCGCTTTTGTTGGTGGCAAGGGTCCGGATATATTTCATGCAATGGCAGCTGGCTGGGCTGAGGATGGTGGCTTGAATCCGGTAGCTGTTGCTTTACCTCCAGATCTTACCGAGCTTTTAGAAAGAAAATTAGCTCCCTATTTAGAGTCTTGGGGAACTTATAAAGGGAAACGTTACGGTATTCCTTCTGACGGAATGTTGCAATTATTGTATATCAACACTGACCATTTTCGTGAAGTCGGTCTTGACCCTGAAAAGCCCCCGCGTAATGTTGATGAATTTATCGCTGCTGCTAAAAAGCTTACTAAATACGACGCTAACGGCAAAGTCATCCGAGCCGGTTATATGCCCAGGTATTTAGGACATGGCCTAGGTGTAGCTGATAAATTCCTACCGATTGTACATATTTTTGGGGGTCAGATGCTTTCGCCGGACATGAAAAAGGCTGATGGTTACATTAATAGTCCACAATCTGTAGCTGCATTTCAATTCTATTATGATCTTGTCTACAAGTATAAAGTGGTTAACCTGGACTTTGGTAAGCCGGGCCCCGCTTTTCAAAAGGGATTGGCTTCGATGATTTTCCGGGAAGGTTATATGGCTTATGAAATTATTAACAAGGCACCCAATATTCATTTTAAAGTATACCCTTATATTTCAGGAGCTCTTGACCTTGCTCCCAGCAATCTGCTTACCTGGGCTTGGATGATTAATAAGGATTCCAAATATAAAGAGGTTTGTTTCGATTTATTCAGGTTAATGACCACCCGAAGTGCAGATATTGCATTGCATGCTCCGACTATGTACGTTCCGGTGATAACTGACACCTATACAATAAGCGATGATACGTATTCTATTAGTTCGTTGATTTTTGGCGATGCTATGTTAGAGTCTTTAAAGAAGAAAATTGGGCCACAATATGTCCATCCCAAGGTCGATATCATCTCTTGCATTCTTGGAGAAGAAATGGCTTCTTGTTTAACTGGTACCCAACCTAAAGTGGCTGCTGACCAGGCTGCCAAACGTATCGATGAGATGTTGACCAGTTTTTAAAGTAATTACAAGAAGGCCGGAGAACCATATGTCTTTCCGGCCTTTTTGTTTTTCATAAAAACAAAATGTTTGAAAAGAATAGTGAGCAATGTTTAAAATAAATAGATATTCGAAATATGGGTTCTTTTTTGTTTTGCCTTCATTTGTTTATATTTGTTTTACACTTTATTATCCTTTGATCACGGCTTTTCGGGATTCATTTTACAAGGTAAACATTATGCTTCATACCAGCCAGTGGGTAGGATTTAATAACTTTTCAATGCTATTTCACCATAGCAGTTTTCAAAATAGCGTAATTATTACATTTAAATATGTCATTATGTTAGTACCGGCCCTTTTGTTTTTTTCTGTGTTGTTGGCTATCATTATTCTGAGGTTTAAAAAGAAACACACAGTTGATACAATTTCGACAATTTTCTTTTTACCGGTAATAACCTCTTTGGTGAGTGCTGGTATAATTTGGCAATGGATTTTTAACCCGGCACTGGGTGTTGTAAATAACGTTTTAAACTTTTGTGGTTTTCCTTATCACTTAAGATGGTTGCAGGATCCATCGACAGCCTTACCGACTCTAGTAATTATTGGAATCTGGGCCCGTTTGGGTTTCGATTTGGTTATCTTTATTACTGGAATACTTAGTATCCCTCAACAATATTATGAAGCAGCTGAAATTGATGGCGCTTCCGAGTTTCAAAAAATAACTAATATCACTCTTCCGCTATTGAAACCCCAAATTATTATGGTATCAATTCTTGAATTTATTTTTGCTTTTAAAGTATTTGACCAGATTTTTGTTACTACACAAGGTGGTCCTTCAGGAGCTACCAAAACAATTATGGTTTATTTACTAAAGGATGTGTTTACTAGTAATTATAGCGTAGCATGTGCTTTAAGTTTGATTATTGTATTGTTCTTATTTTTTATTAGTTTTATTCAATGGAAAATTATTAAAAAAGTCGAATATTAGCTATGGTTTAATCAGTGTTGAATTTGAGAGGAGAGTTTGTTGTGAGTAAACATGTGGAAAATATTTCTAAGTTGCTTGAAAGGATTTTTTTAGTGATAATGATTGGCTTTATGATCTTGCCATTTTTTATGATGGTTGTAACTGTCTTTAAAACCCATGCTGAAATAAATGATGTTGTCAATCGTGGGATACTGCAACGAATTTTACCGGATAATTGGTTTAATTTTACCAATTTCATTTCAATAATCAATGGTACTTCACCTTTATTAAATGGCGTATCATTTCTGGTTTTTATAAAAAATTCTTTTATCATAACCATTCTCAGTCTATTTCCGGCGCTATTTTTTGCTGTTACTGCCGGTTATGGCTTTGCTAAATTTGATTTTCCTTTTAAGAATATTATGTTTTTTATGGTTTTGGGTTCTCTGATGGTCCCGATGGAATCTATTGGTATCCCTTTCTACTCAATAGTAGCCAGAGCAGGGTTGGTTGATACTTACCTTGGGATTATGTTGCCATTTATGATTTCAGCCTTTGGAGTATTCATGATTAAACAAGCCATAGAATCGATACCCAACGATTATATTGAAGCAGCCCGGATAGATGGTTGTAATGAGTTTTGGATTCTTTTTAACATTGTTTTACCAATGATTAAACCTACAGTGACTACTGTAATTGTAATCAAGTTTTTATGGACTTGGAATGAATATTTCTGGCCATATCTGGTCGTAAATAATATAGAGCTTCAACCTATAACAATGGGTCTGACTAGATTCTCCAATAATTTATTTCAGGATTATGGACCTTTAACAGCCGCGGTAATCCTTACCATCATACCAACCTTTATAATCTTTATCTTTAGCAGGAGATTCATTGTTAAAGGTATATCCGCTTCCGGTATCAAGGGTTAGCTACAAAAAATTTAAATAAATTATAATTTTTGAAAGGAATATATTAATAATGCAAAAAAGAATATGTGCTATAAAAAGTTTTAAGGTTGATAAATTACTTATAAACGTTTATCAAAACCGTCTGGATATGAGTCAGATGGCAGGTGAAGCTGTAGCGACTAAAATAAAGCAATTACTAACCATTCAAAAAAAGGTTTCGGTAATTTTTGCATCGGCCTTCTCTCAAGAGGAGTTTCTCACTGCTTTAAGTGTAGTCCCTGGAATTGACTGGTCAAAAGTAGTTGCTTTTCATATGGATGAATATATTGGCTTACCTAAGACTCATCCACAATTGTTTGGCAATTGGCTTAAAAGAAAGATTTTTAACAGGGTTGATCCTGGAAAGGTTCATTTCATTAACGGAAATGCCAATCCTCCCGGAATAGAGATAAAACGTTATACAAATCTCTTAAGGGATAATCCACCCGACATAACCTGTCTTGGTATAGGAGAGAATGGGCATATTGCTTTTAATGACCCTGCGTTTGCAGATTTCAACGATCCCTTTTTTATAAAGATAGTCGAACCTGATGCAACTAGTCGTCTCCAACAGGTACATGATGGATGCTTTAAAACGTTTAAAGAAGTTCCTACCCGTGCTTTTACCTTAAGCATACCCGCTCTCATTAGTGCTAAATGGGTTTATTGTATGGTTCCAGGCCCTACTAAAAAGGCTGCAGTTAGTAGGACAGTTAGAGGAGAAATTTCTACCGGCTGTCCAGCAACAATACTCAGAAGGCACAAAAATGCAGTCTTATATCTTGATGCAGATTCAGCAAGTGAGTTAAACTAATGAAATTATCTGTACTATGTTGGAAGCTAATATAAGTCTTTTATTATCAAGTTCGAAAATTATCGAGCGGTTTTGATTATATATTATCATTAAGCTTTTTTTTGGGATTTTTGGTAGAAGGCTTGGATTTATCAAAGATGAGGCAAAACAGTCATTAGCCGATGTGATTATTAATATAACTTTACCGCCGTTAATCTTTGTTTCCATGCTTCAGGTTTCTGTCTTGTTTTTCTAAGAATTTATATAATATAATTAATCTTTTTTTATAAATATAAACAGTTATTGGGATTTTCATAACACTGAAGGAAATCGAATCCCGGCAATTCGGCTTTCTCTCCAGAGTTCTCCGGGTTGCCGGTTCCTCCCCCCCTTCTTTTGACCCTGTCTAAGGGGGGCAGGGTAATTAACCGGCGATAACAGGCTCGAATAGGTGCAAGTTTTTAACGAAAATATCGAATTTACGCTTATGATTATACCTATTTAGAAAAAGACCCCCCTTAAAATACAAAATTGAAGGTTTTATTTTAGCGAAATTGGCAGAAAAGCCTTATATCTTATAGCTTTCAGGATAAAAGGCTAAAAAGGGGGTGGTAGAAAGGTATCGAGTGGGTCAAAGAAACGCTATCCAAGCTATCAGGGAACGTTTTTTAGGGGTATTTAAGCATATTGCATAATGATTTTTAAGGAAGGTGAAAAAATTGAAGGAAGTTTCTTCTACTCCTAAATGGGTAACTGATTATCATAAAGATTTTATGCTGAAAGAAAGAACTAAATGCTTTAAAACTTGCTCGAAGTGTGGAGAAACAAAATTGATCTTCAAGTTTTCATTAGACAAGCGGAATCTTGACGGGCGGGTTAGTGTTTGCAAAGCCTGCCGGAGCCTGGAGTATCTGAAATATTACTACCATAACCGGGGCAAGATACTAATTCAGGTTAGGGAATATCATAAAAATAACAAAAGGGATCGGAGCATTTACTTTAAAAACTATCGGGAGAAACACGGGGAGCAGTTAAAAGAACTTGCTAAAAAATGGTATTTAGAAAATAAGGAAACGATCAAGAAAAGGAACCTGAAATACTACCAGGCAAACAAAGAAGCTTGTAGGCAGAATAGAAAACTTTGGATAGAAAAGAATAAGGAAAAGATTAAAAGATACAATAGGGAATATAAACGAAAGCATAAGATAAGTAAGGGGATAATCGGTTAAATGAAAAAAATGAATAATATAAAACTAAAGACTTTAAAACAAACCCGGGCTTTTTATATATGGGAGTTAAAAAGAAAAGAAAGTTTAACCAAAAGCGAACGATCTAAATATTTATTAGCTTTAAAATCTATTGAGAAAATTATTAAGGAAAAAGAAGGGTCCGGAGAAAAAGAAAAGCATAAAAATAGGATAGCAGGGGTTAAATAATTGTGCCAAAATATGAATGTTTAAATTGTGGCAAGGCCTATTGGAACTGGGGTTTTAAGAACGGAAGAAAGTGCTCTGATTGTGGGGGAAAATTGTTAGAAAGTAAAATAGATAAAGGTAGGATTATGGAAAAAAATAGATATTTATTAACTATGATGGTGGCCGAGAGGGCAAAGCAATTACTTGCCGGGGCGAAACCCCTGGTAAAAATTAAATCTAAAAATCCGGTTGATGTCTCTTTACAGGAAATAAAAGAGGGGAAGGTTTATCTCAAAAAACAAGGGACCTTAAAAGAGGAAGATTTATTTAAGAAGATTTTGAGATTCGGCCCAAACCAGGAAAAGGTTGAATAACTATGTGGGGTTGGATTATAAGCATGATAATAATAGCCTTTTTGATTTATTTAGCCATAAGGAAATAAAAGGGGGGTGAATAATATGGAATGGTACTGGGTCGTAGGAATCATAGCAATAATAGCAGTAATAATATACTTAATATCGCGTAAGAAATAAAAGGAATCGTATCCCGGTGGTCCGCTTTCTCGCCAGAGTTCTCGGATTGCCGGTCCCCCTGTCCCCTTAAATAAACGTTTTTTAAGAGGGGGCAGGGTTGTTTAAAAATTGTTGGACGGTGTCCAAGTTTTTTATTTATAGGATAATCTTGACATCTTATTATTTATCGTTATAATATAAGTAGTAAGTTTAAAATGATAGGGGGGCAATATGGCGGTTTATGACAGAGTAGATAAGCGTAGAAGGGCGTTAATTAACGCTCAAAAGAGATATAAACAAGATTTAAATATTTGCTGGAAAAGAGGATATTTACCAAAAAGAAAGCTAATTATAATGAAGATAGAAAGCCTTTTAGCCGATATTAAAATATGGTGTACAACGAAAAAACTGAAAATGGCGGGTTACATCGGATATAAAAAAGGAGATTAAATAAAGGGGGATAAGATGAGAAAAGATATTATAACGACAGGGAATAATGAGCTGATCCTTGACGATGCCCGGGCTAAAGCTGAAAAAGTCTTTGACCTTTTAGACGTCAGGGAGACCACCCGAGCCGACTATAAGACCCGCATAGGTTTATTTCTTGACTTTACCCGCAGGCAGGGGATCAACCGCAACAGCTTTTTAGACTTTAAGAGAGAGTTAGCCGAGCGAACAGATTTAGCTGTTAGCACCAAGAATAAATATCTTACCTCTGCCAGGGTCTTTTTAAAGGAGCTTAACCGCCAGGGGGTCTTGCCTGCCGATATAACCCAGAATATAAAGACCTTTAGACAGAGCAAGAAACACAAAAAAGACGGGCTGACTGATGAGGAGATTAACACTTTAATGGAGAAGATCAGACCACTACCTAATACCCCCCGGACTACCAGGCTAAAGGCTATATTAGTTTTATTGACCTTACAGGGCTTAAGGCAGATAGAGCTGATCAGGCTGGAGGTCAGAGACCTTGATTTTGTGAGTAAGACCGCTTTTATACAGGGCAAGGGGCAAGACGATAAAGAACTGATTAACTTACACCCGGAGACCTGTAAGACCTTACAAGAATATTTAAAGACTAATAAGATAGCCGACGGGGCTTTGTTTACCAGCCAGAGCAATAATTCATATAACCGCCGGCTTACTACCAGGGCGATAAGGGGTATTGTAAAGGCTACCCTGGCAGAATTAGGGATCAATAAGACCACCCACGGCTTTAGGCATTATTTTACCACCAAGTT
>NMQN01000333.1 GCA_003575245.1 Candidatus Atribacteria bacterium 1244-E10-H5-B2
CAACTTTTAGATGGGGGAGAACCGGAAAAGTCTATTACCTTAGCCACTGCTGTTGGTGCCTGTTGTGTGGAAGCGGTTGATGCTACCGGAGGGATTCGACCTTTACCTGAAGTTGTAAAGAGAATAACCTCTGGGTGGAAACGCTTATCACTTTCTATTCCTACAGACAATTGGAAATATGATTATCAATATAAGATTTGGAAAGGTCCTAAAGATCAGGTTGTATGATTATTTTTTAGTTTTAAAAATGATGAGAATAAGGAAGGGAGAAAAATGAGAGAAGAAGAAAAAGAAAGAATAAAGGCAAAAGCTCTTGAATACTTTCAAAAAGCAGGTATTGTTCTTTCTTCACAAGAGAAGGAAGATATGGAAATTACCGATCTTGCTCTAAATGATTTCGAAAGAACAGGTGTTGTTTTAGTGGTATATGTAAACAATACGAGGCATTGTGCGAAAGAAATGGTTCTATTTCCTCATCAAACTTGTCCCGAACATCGCCATCCTGATCATAATGGTAGGGAAGGGAAAAGGGAAACATTTCGTTGTAGATATGGGGAGGTATACCTCTATATAGAAGGTGAGAAAACCGAAAATCCGAAGACTCATCCTCCGGAAGGAGATGAAAAATATTATTCTGTATATCATGAAATTATCCTATTGCCTGGGGATCAATATACCATAGATAAAAATACTCTCCATTGGTTTCAGGCAGGAGAGGAGGGAGCAGTTATTTCAGAATTTTCTTCTCCAAGCGATGATGCTAGTGATATATTTACTGATCCACGTATTAAAAGAGTATTAAATGATTAATTTTTTTATTTTTTTTAAGATTTTGAGTTTATAAGGAAGCTAGCTTGTCGCTTCATCATTAGAAGTAAAGCCCATAGATTCAATAGCTGCTACTAACCTTAGAGATTATGCCTTTGAAAATTTTTTAAAATTCCTATTTTATTTTAACTTTTTTCGTAATCCATTATTTTTTCAATTATAAAACTTCAAAGAATAATAGGAATAAATTTATTAATTCTTCACCCCACTCCGCCAAATAACAGCCTTTAGAGATTTTTAAAAAGATTTAAAAATTACAAAAATATTAATTATTTTATAAAAATTAGTCAAAAAGTATTGACAGGAAAATAATAATATGTTAGAATGTTACAGAAGTAAAAGAAAATGTTGTAAAAATAACATTAAGGAGGTAAAAAGAAAGATGGACGTTTATACAGATGCATTGGGAATGATTGAAACCAGAGGTTTTGCGGCAATGGTAGAGGCAGCAGATGCTATGTTGAAAGCAGCAAGAGTAGATTTGGTGGGCTATGAAAAAATTGGTGGCGGATACAATACTGCAATTGTACGTGGCGATGTAGCGGCTGTTAGAGCTGCTCTGGATGCTGGAAACGCAGCTGCCCAAAAAATCGGTGAAGTAATTTCTGTTCATATTATTCCGCGACCACATAGCAATGTAGATAATGTTCTTCCATTAGGCAGGGGCCCGGTTAAAAGCAAAAAAGAAAAAATGAGCACTGATTAATTGATTTGCCCATAATACAGGAGGAAAAAATATGATACTGGCAAAAGTAGTGGGTACGGTTGTATCAACCAGGAAAGAACCGAAAATTGAGGGTATAAAGTTTTTACTTCTGGAGAAAATTAATCCTTCTAACCTGCAGGGGAAGGGTAATTATTTAGTAGCAATGGATAGCGTGGGAGCAGGATTAGGGGAAGTAGTCTTTTTTGTAGCCGGAAGTAGTTCCCGGATGACAGCTACTACTGAAGGCAAACCGAGTGATGCAACCATAATATCTATAGTCGATTCTATAGATATTAATGGGGAATATGTATACAGGAAAGACAAGGAATAGCAAACAGCTTCTTCAGATTTAGAAAACTTAAAAAGAGGTTGAGATGATATTTGGTAAAATTGTGGGAACTGTAGTTAGTACCCAAATAGACAAAGAAATAAAAGGAAAGAAATGTCTTCTTATTCAAACTTGTAACCATAAAGGGGAAGTAGATGATAATTATTTGGTAGCCGTGGATCTTGTCGGAGCAGGAGTAGAAGAGATAGTGATGATATCTCAGGGGAGTTCTGCAAGACAGACAAAAGTTACCCATCAAAAACCAGTCGATTGTGTAATTGTAGGAATTGTTGATATGGTCGAAGAACACAATAAAATTGTTTTTAAAAAATAGGAGATATAGTTTACAAGAAGGGAAATGACTTATGGTACTTGAAAATGTGTTAAGGGATATGGGAGTAGTAGGAGCTGGCGGTGCCGGTTTCCCCACCCATATTAAAGTAGCCAACAAATATGATGTAGTAATTGGAAATGGAGCAGAATGCGAACCCCTTCTTTACAATGATAAATATATTATAGAAAGACAAGGAGAAGAGGTAGTAAAAGGTTTAGAGTTAGTTATGCAGTCGACTGGTGCAAAAAAAGGGGTAATTGCCCTGAAAAAAAAAGACCTATCTATTGCAGGAAATATAAAAAAAGTTATAACCGAAAAGAAAAATATATCACTATTCCTTCTTAAGGATTATTATCCGGTTGGTGACGAGTTTGTCCTGGTACAGGAAATTACCGGCAAAATTATTCCTGAAGGAGGAATCCCTCCGGATATAGGTTGTTTGGTAAACAATGTAGAGACCTTGAGAAATGTGTATGTGGCGGAAAAAGGTAATGCAGTTACCGGAAGGGCACTAACCTGCATAGGAGAAGTAAAAAAACCGAGTATTATAATTGCACGAATTGGTACTTCTTTCCGGGAAATTATAAATCTTTGTAAACCTACGATAGAAGATTTTGTAGTCATTGTGGGGGGACCTATGATGGGCAAGGTAGTCTTTGATCTTGATACACCAGTAACTAAAACTACCACCGGGATTCTGGTTTTACCTCGAGACCATCCCTTAGTTTTAAAGAAAACCTTAAGAATTGAATATATTATCAAGCAAAGCAAAGCTGCCTGCTGTCAATGTAGTTATTGTACCGACTTATGTCCACGTTATTTATTAGGTCACGAACTTTTTCCCCATAAAATTATGAGACAGATAAACTTTGGACTTGATCTTCCGTATGAAATAATTCAAAACGCATTTTTATGTAGTGAATGCGGGCTTTGCGAGGTATTTGCCTGCCCGATGGAATTATCACCTCGCATTATAAATAAAAAAATTAAGGAAAATCTTCTGGCAGCTGGTTATCAACCCAAATTTTCGAGTAAAAAAGCAACTCCAAGAGAGATGAAAGAATATAGAAATATCCCCAGTTCGAGGATTAAAAATCGCTTGAGATTAGATAAGTATGATGAAGATGGCCGGCACCCATTACCAGTAATAGAAACTGATCCCGATCAGGTAGAAGTTTTACTCAAACAACATACGGGTGTTCCTTCGAAACCTGTAGCGAAAATTGGTGAACAAGTAAATGAGGGTGATCTTATTGCAGAAATCCCTAAAGGGAAATTAGGTGCTCGATTACACGCAAGCATTAAAGGTAGGATAACTTATATTGATAAGGAAAGGATTATTATTAAAAAATAATGATGAAAGATAGGTAAGATATGGATATAATCGTTCTTGGAGTATTAGAATTTAATAGTATAGCAGTAGGAATAAAGGCTTTAGATGGCATAGTAAAAGCTGCCTCGGTGAAAGTAATAGATGCGAGGACGATTTGTCCAGGAAAATTTGTAGTTCTATTTACCGGTGATGTGGCAGCAGTCGATGCTTCTCTTACCGCTGGCAAAGAAATTGGGGAAGGTTACATGGTTGACGAATTATTTATTCCCAATTTACACTCTCAGATTATTCCGGCAATTATCGGAACAGTTGAATGTAAAATTTGGGATGCTGTGGCTGTGGTAGAATCTTTTTCGGTAGTTGCCAGTATTGAAGCTGCTGATATAGCTGCCAAGACTGCCAATGTTTTAATTAGTGAGGTTAGATTGGCTGTGGGGAT
>NMQN01000097.1 GCA_003575245.1 Candidatus Atribacteria bacterium 1244-E10-H5-B2
ATGCCGGTTTACCCTGGAGAGCAATTAGGAGTTTTTTTATGACTTCTCTTGATTAGCTCTCCGGGGATTTTAAAAAATACAAAATGAAAGGGGGTAAAAATCTTATGGCAATTACAGGGAATAAATTTGAGGCCTATCACTCAATTAGGGGTAAAAGCTCGCTGTATGAAACAAAGGATAAGAAGCTAACAGATGACTCAATTATCAGAATTGCACTTGAAGAATATGACGTTAATATAACTAAAAAAGACCTTGAAATAATGAAAAAAGATTATACGAGATATATAATTTTTTACAAATATTTACTTTAAAAGGAAGGGAGATAAAAATATTATGTTAGATTCTTTTAGATTGAGGACACCGGAAGAAGTTAAAAAAATGCTTAGCGATTTTTGGGAAGAAACTGAATACTTAGTTAAACTAAGAATTTTGCTGAAAATCTTTGAGGGTTACTCGATAACTAAGTTAGAGGCAAGAAATATAAATAAACTTTGGAAATCCCTTTCCCTGGAGAAACAAAAAGACGTTTACCAAAGCCAGCATAAATATCAAATATAGCAATTAGCAATATTAAAGGTAGAAAGATACCAACGAGGGCAAAGAAACGCTACCAGGACAAAAATTAGAGGGTAAATAGGGGTATTTAGATAAATTATATACACGCAGGGGGTAAGGCCTTCCCTGCTTGCCTGGTCGGTAGTTAAAGAATCTGAGTTATCCTCTCGCTTTAACTATCAGGCCAGGCTTGAAAGAGAGGATATTGATATATGAGAAAAAAGAAAAAGAATAAAAGCGAATTTAACGCTGTGCCACCATACGCACAAATAGAAGAAAAATTAGCTTATTCAGAGGCTTCTAAAGGCCTAAAGGCTCATACTTTGTGGCTATATGTGCTATTTAGACTTAGATATAAGGGTAGTAATGCCAGGGATATCACTTTTACACAAAAAGAAGCTAAAAAAATTATGCGTGTAGGAACCTTTAGGCCTGATTACAGAAAACTAATTGAACGGGGTTTTATCGATTTAATAAAGTGCGGGGGCTTTTATAAAGAAAAGCATATATTCGGTTTATCTAATAGGTGGAGAAAATACGGGACTAAAGATTTTGTCAAAGTTAATATAGATAAACTTTTCCCTAAAATATTTAAGAAAAAATGAGCATTTATAGATGACGTTTTCGGTATCTATATAGATGACGTTTTCGTCACCTATAATTGGCGTTATAGATGACGTTTTCGTCACCTAGTAGGGGTCATTTATAGATGACGTTTTCGTAATGGTATTTATATATATAGCCATTTATACCCGGAGTCCTTCTCCGGGCTTCTTATCTTGTCTTTTTTGATATTTATTAAGGGTGTTTAGGAGATGGTATTTTTTAGGAGTAGAAAGACAGAAAAACAGAAAGAGGATTCGGGGGGGAACATTTGTTTATTGTTTAGTTTAGACAATCTACTAAAGAAAGGAGGTGCTAAGAATGAATGAACTAACGATAGTTAATGCTTGGTGGAATAAATTTAATCTGATAGAGAAAGTTTTGATAAAAGACGCGATTACCGGCTTAAGTAAAAAAGAAACTTCTCCGGAGAAGAAAAATTTATATGTAGATGCATTAAGAAAAAAAATTGGTAAAGAGAGGTGATCTTGAATATTACCGGACCGATTAAACTTATGTAAAGCAAAAGGGCAATTTAAGGCTAAAAAAAGAGTATAAAATTTACTCAAAAACAGGGTTTTTTTGATTTTTTCTTATTCGATATAAAAGGGTTTAAGTATAATATAGGGAAAGTCAAAAAAAAAAGACGCTGTAAGGGTATATATAGCTCAATTCGTCGGAGTTCATCGGAGTCATTTTTTACTTGACGAAAGTATCTCCTGAGGTAAGTAAGGATAAAAATAAAGAGATGGTTTGTTTTTTCTTTTTAACCTTTAACGCATTTCTTTTAGATAGATTAAATAAAAAAAACAAAAAATCACGAAATCGGAGAAAATCGGGAAAAATCGAAAAATAAGACCGTTTATTTCCAACGGTTACAAGAGACGGTTTGCGGTTATCGGAGTTATTTTTGGGGTATCGGAGTTATCGGAGTTATTAAAAAGTGAATTTTGGATTTTAGAGGGTTTTTGGTGGCTATAAGATTTTTTTAAAAAATCGGAGTTGCCGGGTTTAACTATGGTTAGATAATTATCTTTCATTTAACATATAAAGGATTGTGTTAAATTTAAAAAGTCATATAAAATAAGGCTTTCAGAATATCGGAATCTGATTGAAAACAAAACTTGCTTTTTTGCTTGTCTTATGTTACAATCTCGTTAGTTAGATTTAATAAGATATGGGAGGTGTTTAATTTGAATATAGTAGAGCCAATAAGGTCAGAAAATTCAATCAGACAGATTAGAGGGAACCTATTTAAACAAAGGAATCCGAGAGATTTCCTACTTTTTGTATTCGGTATTAACTCCGGTCTGAGAATCGGGGATATCCTATCCCTGAAACTTGGAGATGTCAAAAATGATCAGGGGAATCTAAAAGACTATTTAGAGATCAAAGAACAAAAGACCGGTAAGACCAGGAAGGTGCATTTTAATAAGCAGATCAGAGAGGCTATAAATTTTTATATTGAAAAGACTGATATATTCGACCTGGAGCAATACCTATTCACTAACGAAAAATCAAAAAAGAATAAACCTCTTACCAGGATCAGGGCATATCAGCTAATAAATGCTTGGTGTCAGAGGGTCGGGATCAAGCATAAGGTTGGAGGCCATACGCTTAGAAAAACCTTTGGCTACCACTTGCGTATGCAGGGAATTAGTATCGAAAGGATCTCTAATCTATTGAATCATCGGAACGTCAAAGTAACTTTCCGTTACATTGGTATTGACGATGATGAGAATAAAGAAGTTATTAATGGATTCGGGATTTAAGGGGGTAAATATATTTATGAGAAATGAAAGATTAGAGGTTGCTTTGGATTGGTGTAAGAAGAATAATATAAAATCGAATCGATTAAAAAAGTTTCGGGAATCTAAGAGGAAACGATTTAAAGAGAAAAGAAGCAAGTTATTAAGCAAAAAGTCCAATATACGCTTATGATTATACCTATTTTAAATTTGACCCCCCTTAAAAGCGAAATTTGAAGGCCTTATTTTTAGCTAAATCGATTAAAAGCCTTATATTCTATAACTTGTAGCTATTTTCGGGGATTAAGGCCAGAAAGGGGATTGATAGATTCATACCAATAAGGTTAAATAAACGCTAATTAGACTATCAGGGAGTATTTTTTAGGGGTATTCTGAGCAAGTTATCTAATTTAAAAGAGGACAGAGAAGATCCTTCCAGTTAAAACTTATGTACTTGTAAAAACTGTTTTAACTTTCGGGATCTTCCCCGACCTCTCTATCTTATCATACGAATAAGAAAGAGGGTAATTATGAATATTAAAAAATTTATAATCAAGCTATACCAGGTTATTGCTGATTTTTTCTTAAAGCATTTGCATAATAAATTTAGGTGGTAATCTTATGAAAGGGATAAATACTATAAAATTAAAGGCTTTAAAACAGACTAAAAACTTTTATATATGGGAATTAAAAAGAAAAGAAAGTTTAACCGAAAGCGAAAAGTCTAAATATTTGGTGGCTTTAAAATCTATCAATAAAATCATTAAGGAAAAAGAGAACTCCGGAGAAAAAGAAAAGCGTAGGGTTACATTTTAAAAATTAGAGGTGGTAGATTATGGCTAAGAATAAAAAGAAAAGATCAAAATCAAAACATCGTGGTAGGACTGTAAAATCGAGAAAAATACAAGATAAGAATTTGCTCCCTAATAAGAGATGGCCAGAGGGAACAAAGACCGGAGAATTTTCTTTTTCTGACCAGACTGTCCAGGAATATCAGAGAAATATAATTCAATTCGTAGAAAAAGAAATCTATTTACCGGAGAAAAAAGAGCAATTGA
>NMQN01000529.1 GCA_003575245.1 Candidatus Atribacteria bacterium 1244-E10-H5-B2
AGTGAAGTTTTAGAGGATTGGTTTAAAAAATATAGCACTTTTACTGGCTGGGATCCTGCAAATCTTAAAGTCGAACGTATTGGCTTAGCTTATAATCACAGTCACCAAGGTATATCTCATCTTTAGTCTCATCATTATAGTGAGCAGTAACCGAGTTTATAAAACCAAAATCACCTTTTTTTAGTGTAATTTTCTCAGGTAGAACTACAATATGATCAAGTTCAACCGCAACCACCGTAATCGCTACGGTAGCAAACTTGCCCCCATATTTTACGAGAATATCGGCTGTGCCAACACCTTCTGCTGTAACTAAACCATTTTCATCGACTGTGGCAACCTCACTATCACTTGTTAAAAAGAGGCAATCTTCAAGGGCTATATCAACATCCCATCCACGAACCTCATAGGTGGCAGTGACCGAAGTTATGGTCTCGGTATCGGTACCAAGACCTCCTTCTACAATTAAGTCCATGTCCTCTGGATCGACTGCAATTCCTACAAGCACAAGTACAGGTACCGATGCGGCCTTTACTACAATAGTAAATGTTTGAGCAGTTGCGTTTGTGCCGTCAGATGCTGTAACTACAACAGTTTCAGTTCCGATCTGTGCTGTAGTTGGTGTCCAGGTAATTACTCCAGCACTAATTGCCATACCGGTTGGACCGGCTACTGCAAAAGTTACTGTGTCAGCATCTGCGTCAGTAGCAGTTGGGGTATAAGTATACATGGTTCCTACTGTTGCAGTTTTAACTGGAGTGGAAGTAAAAATAGGTGCGTGATTTGGAGTTGGAAGACAACCTACAAAGAGGAAGGATGCCATGGCAACTACCATTAACATAATTAAAAACTTTCTCATTACTTTTATCTCCTTATAATTTTTAAATTTTTTAAATAAGAGAACTCTCATATCTCCTGTCTTTAACTATATAATCACCTCCCTATAATTGTTAGTAAAACCTAATACTAATTAATAATACGATTAAATTCAAGAAAAGTTCCATTTATTTTATTAAGGTACATCGGGACCATCAACTTGAGTAGGAATAATAGTAGCTCCTTCCTCAGAAGGGGATTCTTCCGGAGTAGTAACCTCTTCCTCTGATGGAAGTTCTTCTTCCTCTAATGATGGTTCTTCCAGAATAGTAGTCTCTCCCTCTGATGGAGGAGTAGCAGTGAATGCATCTGCTATTTCCTCAATCCCCTTCTTGTTTCGAAGGCCCTCAACAAAGATATCAGTTATCATATCTTCCTGATAATTGTAAGGTAAGCCACGCGCTAAAATTTCTATAGCCGCATTTTTATCCTCTATATTAGCCCCTTCTGAGAGAGCCTCTTCCACCAGGTATTTAGCAAACTGTAAATTTTCAGATTTCTCCTTAAGGCTCAAAATTATTTTATCCGGGGAGACTCCCTTAGCAAAACCTTCTTTGGCCTTATTTATAATGGGGGAAGTGGGTAAACCATCTTCCGCTAATTCATTCAACAAAGAGAATATATCTATTATGCTATCTGCGTTCATCTTCTTCTCTAAACTTTCCTGGATAATCTCTTGGGTATCCTCCGAGGATATACCAGATTGAATGGCCTTCTCCGCTTCTTCTAATAATTGGCTGGCTTGAAAAGGTGATACATCAGGATAAGAATCGATTATCTCTGAAATCTGCTGGAGAGGAGTAGTAGTTTCAGTCTCCTCAGCCCATATAATACAGGGGTAAATAATACAGGTAATAACAAGTAGTATCATAATAAAGAAAATTTGGGATTTATAAAGACAATATTTCATTTTTATCCTCTATCTTGTTTATATATAAGACTGCATTCCTGCTGCCAAAGCCATCATCAGCATAAGCTTTGGCGTTGGGATCAGGAATCCATTTAGCATCATCCACTACCAGCATATATTCATGTCTTCCCGGTTTCAAAAAAATCTTACCCGTCCAGATGCCATCACCTTCGGGATCTTCCAATTTATTGGCACTTATACTCCAGCCGTTGAAATCACCAGCTACTGCAACGCTCTTAGCTTCTATGCCGGATATAGTAAAAGTAACCTCAGCCTGAGCAAGAGTTTCTCTCTGTCCTGGTAAAAGTGAGGGATGAAATAAGGAGACAAAAGTAAGAACACAGAAGACTGCCACAGTAAGAATACCGACCAAACTATATCTATATCGGGGAGTGCTCCATAAATTCTTTAAAGATATCTGCCAGGCTGGGATAACTCTTCCCCTCTCTTTCTCTCCAATTTGAGAAATTTCCAACATTAATTTTTCGGTAAAATCTGGTGGAGTAGCAACTTTGGGGAGAGATTTCATAAGCCTTACCATAGCAGATAATGTTTTTAGTTCAGCCCGACAGGTAGGACATGTCTCTAAATGCTTCTCCACCAGCTGTTTTTCTCCAAAAGTAAGAGCATCATCTATATATAATTGAAGTAATTTTTTAATCTTTTTACAGTTCATTTATCTTACCTTTTATATCTTTGCCTTTTTCGTCTTTAGTGTAGTCACGAAAGCAAATTCCGAAAATTATGAATATTATAGCAACCCAACCCATCAGTCCTAAAATATACAAAATTACCACTATCCGATCACCTTTTTTATTTTTGTATTTGTTAAGTTTGAGTTATAATCCATAGTTACGAGACTGCAGAGTATTTCTTCGATACTATCTTTTAATTATTAATACGAGATAGCAGATAAAAAGTTTCATTTTTCTTCAATTTATTTTTCAATAGCCCTTTCTTTTGTGTTTTCTTATCTAACTCATCAAATATTTCATAGCATTCCCACTATATAACTTTGAGTATCGCCAATAATTTGTATAATGTTCTTATTCCGTTTTATCTCTACGAAATTATGAATTGCCACTATAACTAAGAGGGCAATTATGATCCATAGAATTGTTTTCTCTAATTTCCCCACTTTTGGTTATCCTCCTTTCTCTTTTTTTAAACGCCCTGCTCCCCCCGGTAAAAAGACAAAATTCACAGGAGAGGAGCAGGGTCAGGCTCGGGCAAGCACCGATCGAACCCGAGCTTGTTGTTATACTCCCTGCTCCCCTAGATAAAAGGTTAATTAAAAAGAAGAGGAGCAGGGTAAAGGCAATCCGGGTAAATATGGAAAAAAACCCGAATCACCTGTATTCTTGGTAAAAATTCGCATTTGCGAAAAACTACCAATACTAACTTTAAATCCCCCTGCCCCTCAGCCCAAAGATTCAAAAAACTAAGGAGCAGGGTTAACGGCAACCCGAAGAACGCATAGAGAGCCGGATCGCCGAGTTATTTTAAATCCTTTTCTTTGCAATATCTTCTTTTAGTTCTTTTCCTGACTGATAAGCGTTAAAGGCTATTGCCAATAAAGTTAATATTGGAATCGAAATCAGCCACCACATAATTTTAATTACCCCCTTTAATTTATTTTTTAGTGTTATCTTTTCTTTCTATCTCCGGCTTTGGAAACACTCCAATATTGCTAGATTTGAATTTAAAAAAATCTTTAGAAGTTATCACAGTTCCGCAAGGCTCTATTTTTTTCTTTTTTTCTATCCTTCCCTTCCTCATTCCCTTTCACCTCCTTTGTTATCTTCTCCGACTTTCTTTTTCTTTTTAATGAGTCCCTCGATAAGACCTAAAGCACTTAAATATTTATCTCTTTCTTTTTCCGTCAGTTCTTCCTTCTCCAACTCCGCCTTATAGAAAGCCCTTGTTTCTTCTAAAGACTTTAGCTTTATTGGCATCATTCTATCAAACCACCCCCCCATATTTTTATTTATCTAAGTATTTAATCGCATCTCCAACAGTTTTTATTCTTTCCGCGTCTTTATCGGGAATTTCTAAATTAAATTCTTCCTCAAAAGCCATTATCAATTCAACTATATCTAAAGAATCTAAACCCAGATCATCAACAAAAGAAGAATCCTCCGTAATTTTGCTTTCATCAACTCCTAATCGATCTACGAGTA
>NMQN01000908.1 GCA_003575245.1 Candidatus Atribacteria bacterium 1244-E10-H5-B2
CTACTGGGCACCGAAAACAGGCCTGGTTTTTTACAAAGAAGTTTTCTTTCATATATTCCGCTGTTATAGTGTCAATCCCATCAAATACTCCTGTTTGGAAATTGCGTGTCGGATAACAGCCAAGTTCATTCATAATAGCGGTATATTGAGCAGTGCCATATTTAGTATGATTGGCTTTGCTTTTACGTACATAAGAAATAGCATCTTTTGCCACTTCTTTAAATTTATCAGGTTCGTTTACAGTTATTTCACCAGTCCCTTTTACAGCTATAGCTTTTAAATTTTTTGAAGCCATAACAGCTCCTGCGCCACCGCGCCCAATGCTTCTTTCACCGATTTGGATACAGGATAAAACCACTCCATTTTCGGCTGCCGGACCACAAGATAAAACTTGATCTTCTCTGCCTACTTCTTCTTTTAATATTTTATTGATCTCAAAAGTAGTTTTGCCCCAGAATTCTTTACCGTCTTTGATCTGGATATCATTATCTTTTATTAAAATGTATACGGGTTGAGTTGCTTTTCCTTCTATAATTATTCCATCATATCCTGCCTTTTTAAGGTGTGGTCCAAAATAACCACCACCATTTGAACATAAATATTGCCGGGTTTCAGGAGATTTTACAGCCAATCCTATTTTTGTTGTCGCTGGTCCTGTTGTCCCAGTTAATGGTCCGCTAAAAAAAATTAATTTATTATCAGAAGATAATGGCTTAATATCATTACCAATTTCATCATAATAAAATCTTGCCGCTAAACCCCGTCCGCCTAAAAACTTTCTCTGCCACTCAGGATTAATCTTTCCCTCTTCTATTGTTCTATTGGTCAGATTTATTCTTAAGTACTTTCCTTGATATCCTCCGGAAAACATCTAACTAACCTCCTCTACTTCGAGCAATAAGGTATTTATTTGCTATATATCCATTTTTCCTTTATTGGTCTTTCCTTTTCACTTTTTGAAATTCTTCTACTCTGAATGATTAATCAATTTTTTTCATTTCTACACTTTGCAATTTGCGAAAATCAGAATAAATATCTAACTTTTAGACAGCAAATCGTCTCCTTCGCCACTGATCAAAAACAACGACACCAATAATGATTAAACCCAGAATAACTCGCTGCACGAAAGCAGAGACATTGAGTAAATTCAAACCGTTACCCAGTGTGCCCATTATAAATGCGCCAATGAGTGAACCGACAACACCACCTTCACCACCAAAGAGATTTGTTCCACCAATGACTACAGCAGCAATACTCTGCAATTCTGCTCCTTCTGCCATTAAAGCATTGGCTGAATTTAGACGGCCGGTCAGTACAATGCCAGCAACTCCAGCCAGTAGTCCCATAATAGTATAGGCCATGATTTTGGTGCGCACAAAGCTGATACCCGAAATTCTAGCAGCTTCCCGGTTGCCTCCTACAGCATAAATAGCCCGGCCTAATGTAGTACGAGTCATAATCATCCAGCCCAGGATAGTTATAACTACAATAACTATAGCCGGAACCGGTACACCTAAAACGTCACCGCTACCCAGCCAGATTAGTCCTGCGGGTAAATATCCTACAAGTTTGAGGGCAGTGAAGTGTGAGGGAACCGGCAGGCCCTGCGTCAAAATCAGTGCTAAACCTCTTGCTGTAGTCATCATAGCCAGCGTAGCAACAAAATCTGGTATCCTTCCCTTGGTAATGACGACACCGGTTATAAATCCCGTTAGTGCCCCCGTCCCCAGACCCAAAAGTATACCAACTGCCAGATTGAGTCCCCAGTATGATACTGCTACCGCAGACATTGAAGCTGAGAGAGCAAGGACAGCGCCAACAGATAAATCTATACCTGCACCAATAATAACTATGGTTTGACCTATAGCAAGGATGGCGTTGATGGAAGATTGTCTGGTTATATTCAAAAAATTACTCAGGGTAAAAAAATATGGTGTAGCAAAAGCAAGATAAATAATCAGGAAAAGCAATGCTACAATTGGACCCCCTTTTAGCAAAATTTTCTTGATTACTTCACCCCCCATAGAGATCCATTGATTCATTAAAGATGTTACCGAAGGCACTCTTGAAGGTATTGTGCTCTTGGGATTACTTTTTATAGTAGATAGTTTTTTTCTTTGTTCCCCCATAATTTTTCCTCACTTTTTCCTAATATTTTTATATCTTAACTGACACTTTTTAATAGTTGCTCCTGTGTTGTCTCTCCTCTTCGATATTCCGCAGTAACAGTTCCTCTTCGCATTGCGAAAATACGATCAGCCATAGCTAAAATTTCTGGTAACTCAGAAGATATCATAAGGATTCCTACTCCTTCCTTAGTCAACTGATTAAAAAGTTGAAAAATCTCGGCTTTTGTTCCTACGTCAATGCCCCGTGTAGGTTCATCAAAAATCAAAATCTTCGATCCACTACACAACCATTTGGATAAGGCAACTTTCTGCTGATTACCACCACTAAGATAGATGAGCTTTCTAGCCAGGTCAGGAGGATGAACGCGCAGTTCATTAACGTATTTTTCTCCTACTTGCCACTCTTTTCGGTGCTTGAGCAGACCTAACTGTGAGATCCTTTTCAGACTGGCTAAAGTTATGTTTGACACTACGGACATTGGGTTTATGAGGCCATCTTTTCTATCTCTGGTGAGATAACCCAATCCTAACCCGATTGCCTTTTCAGGAGAAGATATAGTAACTCTTCTACTATTAATATGGATCTTACCACTATCAATCTTTTCCAATCCGAATAATGCACGGATAAGGGTAGTACACCCAGCTCCTAGCAGACCAAAAATGCCCACTATCTCCCCTTCATGTAAGGTGAGGTCCACATGGTGGAGGGCACCTTTTATCTCCAGGCCCTGCACCTTTAAGATAGGTTTACCGGGGCTCGTTTCCTCTTTGGGAAACTGTTCTTTAAGTTCTCTTCCCACCATCATCTTAATAATAGTATCCTCGTCGGCTTCATTCACGGGTAATGTAGCAATCTTCTTCCCATCTCTCAGAACAGTTACTCGCTGGCCCACTAAGGGAACCTCGGATAAGTGATGGGAAATATAAATAATAGAGATCCCTCGTTCACGCAATTCATTTACCAGGTTAAAAAATCGTTGCCGCTCCTCTTCTGATAGAGCTGATGTAGGTTCGTCGAAGAGTAGAATCTGTTCATCTAAAGACAAAACTTTAGCGATTTCTACGAGCTGTTGTTCAGCCAGACCAAGATGCCTTACAAGCACGGTATAGTCAATATTTAAGTTCAGTCTCTTCAAAATTTGTTGAGTCTTTTTATATATTTCTGGCCAATCAACAAAGAAAGATCTACGTTTAGGCAATCTACCTAATAAAATGTTCTCAGCTACACTCAGGCTGGGGATGAGACTCAACTCTTGATAAACCATACCGATTCCCAATGAACGAGCATGATAAGGGCTGGTTATTTCGACTTGTTTACCCCGGAGGATGATACGGCCACTATCTTTGGGCAAAGAACCACTAAGGATTTTTACTAAGGTAGATTTACCAGCACCATTTTCACCCAAGAGAACATGGGTCTCTCCTTCATAAAGTTCAAAATCCACATGATCAAGGGCATGAACACCCGGGAAACTTTTATCAATGGCTTCTAATCGTAATAAAGGCTCTCTTGGCATTTCTCTTCCTCTTCTTTCAGAAAAATAAGTATACTGCACTATTATACGTCCACAAGATAAACGAGTAATTATCTATTTTTCATGGAACTTAGCAGTGTTCTATATTGGAAAGTTATCCCTTAACTTATTCCGCACAGTAACATTATCAAAAAATTAGAAAATCCCATATTTATAAGAGATACAACGCTAAAAAGTACAAAAGAAATAGATTATAGAAATCAACTTATCTTAAGTTTGTTATAAAGGCATAGAGGGAGGCCCTTTATAAGGACCCCCTCTTGCCATAGCTTATTTTGCCAGATATTCGGCCTTGATTGCCTCCCAGTCTATAGGCTCAAGCTTTGGGTCAGGAAAAAATTCATCCGCATTTTCCTGGTACATCGTCCTGGGCCTGATGTCGAAAATCGGAGGGACATCTAATCCCAGAGCTGCCCTAACCGCATATTCGACTCCGTACCAACCCCAGTCCGCAAATCCATGAGTTGTTTCTGCCACCATTCTTCCTTCAGCTATCAACATCACTGACTCCGGGGTAACGTCATTGGTGAATATTGCCACTTCATCTTGTCTACCCACAGCCTCAGCAGCTAACATTGCACCCATGCCCATCTCATTAGACGCCGCCCACATAAAGTCAAGCGTTCCTTTAGGATTGGCAGTAAGAAAATCTTCCGCAGCCTTGATACCTTTCTCTCGGTTCCAGTCTGCTGCCAACATACCAACTATTTCGATACCTGGATACTCATCAATCACACTGTGAAAACCGTTCACTCGAGCTGTAGAGAAGAAACCACCCGCAACACCCTCGATAATGGTTCCGGTTGCTTTTATAGCTGCTTTTTCTTCCGTGGTGACAGTAGCATATAGATCCCGCCACCATTTTAGATCAAGGTATTCTCCTGGCTCAACTGTAACTTTTCTCCCCGTACCTAATACACCTGGTCCACCAAAGTAATCCAGCACGGTATAGGCAGAAACTTCAGCACATTCGAAATTATCAAAGCCAATATAAGAGACTACCTCAACTCCTGCAATGGGCTCCAGCAAGTTTACAATTATCACCGGAATACCTGCTTCATTAGCTTTACGAATAGCAGGAATAATCACTTCCACTTCTATAGGTGAGATGGCAATTGCATCTACTCCCATCGTAATAAAGTCTTCGATAATTGCCACCTGATCTCCAAAAGCTATATGTGAGGCCGGAGCCCGATAGATAATACTAACAGTGATTCCATTGAGAACAGCATCGAAAGCACCTACCTCGAAGTAATGTGTTGCAGTTCTAAAGACTCCGGTAATGTCAGGCGGTGTCCAACCTATAACTATTTCTTTAGGTAATTCTTCTGCAAATACTCCAAACGAACTTATAGTTACTAACAAAGCAACAATAAGAATTATTAATAAACCTTTCTTAATCACTTTCTAATACCTCCATTTAATTAAAATTAGATTAATCATCTTCAAACAAACTAAATATGTTTTATTTCATAATCACCTCCTTCTTTTAAAATTTGTATAGTTATATGTAATCACCCCCTTCTTTTTTATATTTAAAGCTAATTTTAATTAGGAAATTTATTAATTTGCTAAACAATTGACTTTGTTTATTATGTTATGATATATTATATTCATCATTTATTTAGGCTGAAGTAATTTATATTTTAATACAAAAAGTTACCCCTTTTAACTTTTTAAGATCTTTTATCTCCAAATCATAATCAACAGTCCCTTGCTGAAAAATAACCAGTAATTGTGCTTTTTCAGCTAACGGATAAGGAAGCCAGTGCCAGGTCCCTTTAAATAAAAATATTCCTTTCCCTTTTTCTAATTTAAAAGCTTTAACTGTTTCTATCTCTGGAACTTCTTGATTTGGGGTAGCCTTACCAACTAACACTACAACATCCTTATCTATAGCAAAAAAAACTTCTTCTGTCTTTACATGGCGCTCCAAATTAGTGAAATTTTTATTTCTTTTATTCACTTCCAAAATAGCAAAACCTGTTTTCCCCTCGATATTCATTTCAGCCAAATCATCCCAAAAAGTAAATGTATTTTCTTTTATCTTCGGTTCAGTATTTTCATTGCTTATCAAATAGCCATAATCAGCAAAATTTTCATTGGTGAGTGGATTAACCTCTAATTCTTTAATCATCGATTTCCCCTCCTTTATAATTATTCTCTATTACTGTAAAACCTCTTAATAATTTTGCTCAAAACTAGCGAATTATTATAAAGTTCTATTCATCTCCTGTGAACAACTTAAACTCTTATTTATACTCTTTATTATACCAATTTTATAAAGTACTTTCCTATATACCCTCTTTTCCAAATTTCATCTCACTTACCTTGTATTCATTTTTTAGATTATAATATTTATTTAATAATTGGGATTGTCTATTGCTTTAATTTGCCCATCTTTCTCTATAATTAATTTACAAAATCCTTTACTCTCAATAATTCCATAATTATGTCCGGCTTCACCAGGATAAACCGCAAAAAAGATTAATGGTGTATTCCCAGTATTTATCGTCCTATGAGCCCAATATGGGGGAATATAGGATACACTACCTGATTGCATATCAAGGATTTTAACTTCTGTATCTTTCTTCTGCATTAATAATTTACCTGTTCCCTGTAATACTAAATATATCTCTGCAGTATCTTCCTGTGCATGAAAATGTCCTTTGGTCATATGGAACTCATCACCTACTCGTCCAGGATAGATAATGCTGGTGCAGTGCTGTAGATGTCCATATTTCTCAGGGACATCTATATTGTAGACTTTATATATTACACGATTGTCTTCATTAATTATCTTTTGCGCAGCTTTTAAATCATAATACATTCCTTCCATATCGCTCAAATGACGGACTACTATATTACATTTTGAGAGAATCTCACCCGTATTAAAATTTAAATATTTATTAAAAGGTTCCATTAAATCTGTATCTATCCTTCCTTCCAAATTTCACTATTAAAAGTTATCTAACCTTCATCAAGATAGTGGAGGCTCCTTCAATTGAGCAAGTCTTTGAAAAGTATTATTAAGATTATCAATTAAATCAATATATATTTCGGCATATTGCTTATAGTGGTCGTGATATTCGGCACGGGCTTCTATTCGGTGTTTAACCTGAACAAATTTTTGTGAAGTTTTAGCCAGGTCATCAAATAACCCCACAGCATAACCGCCAATAATTGCACTACCCAGAATAGCTGGTTCTTGTTGAGTCACTATAGTATACGGAATATTAAGAGTGTCTGCCTTTATTTGGTTCCATAACTTACTCTTCGATCCCCCACCTAAAGCTCTAACTTCCTTAAATTCAATATCAGGATATAGATTTTTCATAATTTTCAAATAATAGTAGTATTCATAAGCTATACCTTCAAGAATGGATCGGTAAAAATGATTTTTACTCTGTCCCCAGCTAAATCCAACCCAACTCCCTCTCAGGTTGGGTTGAGCTGGTAAGACTCTTCCCCCCAAATGAGGCATAAAGAGCAACCTATCACTACCGGGTGAAACTTCAGAAGCCAGCTTATCGAGAAATTCATAAAAATCCTGCCCTTTAGCTTCAGCTTCCTTTTTCTCCTGATGGGCTATTTCATCTCTAAACCATCGTAGACAAAGCCCTCCACCATTTATGAAAGCAATGGGATTCCACAGGTTTTGAATAACTGACCGGGAACACATTACAGTTTTATATTTTAAATCAGGGGAAAATTCATTAGTACAACTGGCTAAAACCGATGCTGTACCAGCCACATCAAAAATAATCCCCGGTTTAACTATTCCTGCTCCTAAATAACTTGTTGTTGTATCCCCAGCACCAGCTGCAATAGGAATGCCTTCAATTAAACCACAATGATCAGCAACTTCCTTACTTAAATGTCCAATGATATCCCATGGTTTAACTATTCGTGGTAATTTTTCCTTGGAAATACTAAACATATCACATAATTCATTATCCCAAATCATTTCTTGAATATTGGCTACACCAGAATAATGGAGATAAGTATAATCTACAAAGGCATCAAAAGTATTTAAGTCTGCCATCTTCCCAGCAACATAACAACCTGGGACAACAAATTTAGCTATCTTTTTAAAAACTTCCGGACACTTCTCTTTCCACCACAATATTTTCGGACCATGGGCATATGTAGGCGGACAACCGGTCTTCTTCAGTACTTCCTTTCCTGCTCTTCTCTGCATTAATCGAATATAAGGTTCACAACGAGTATCAAGCCAGGAATCATAACGAGCTACCGGATTCCAATCCTTGTCAATCATTCCAATTCCTGACATCTGACCATCTATTGTTATAGCAGCTACTTCTTCTGGTCTCACACCTGCTTTTTCCATTATTCGACGGATAGTTTTTAATGCTGAACTGTAAAAACCCTCAAGTTCCTGCTCGACCCAACCAGGCTTTGGATAATAGAGCAAAGACTCTTCGTAGGCCTGAGCTAATAGAACTCCTTCTGTGTCAAAAAGACCTGCTTTTGTTCCTGCAGTCCCTATATCTACACCAATTAGATAGTCTGCCATGTAGTCAACCTCCTTAAAAAATTGACTCTCTTTGCTATTTTGCGGTATAACCACCATCAATAGAAAGTATAGAACCGGTTGCGTATCCTAAATCATCGGAAGCCATGGTCAAAATTGCTGATGCTATCTCTTCTGGTCTTCCCAATCTGTTTAAGGGTCGGCATTCTTCAAGTTTACGTCTTGCTTTTTCCGGATCTTTAGATTTTTTTAAAGCATTTTTAACTAATGGAGTTTCTGTTGTTCCCGGACATACTGCGTTAACCCGCACACCTTTCCTGGCGAAGTCTACAGCCATACTTTTAGTCAGAGAAATAGCTCCTGCTTTAGATACATTATAAGCCACCTGACCGGCAATACCTACAAGACCAGCCTCAGAAGCAACATTAATCACTACACCACCATTCCCCGCAAGCATAACGGGTATAATATAATGGGAGCAAAGATACATACCTTTTAGATTTACGGCTATCACTTTATCCCATTCTTTTTCTGGGGTTTCGATTACATCACCCTGGTAATATATTCCAGCGTTATTGACTAAAATATTTATCCTTTCAAATCTATTTGTGACTTCTTTAACCATATTTTTCACACTTCCACTGTTAGCTACATCTGTTTCAATAAAAAAGGCGTTCCCACCGATTAAAGAACTAATCTGTTTACCTTTTTTAATATCAATATCAGCTACAATGACTTTGGCATTTTTTTCCGCAAAAGCTATAGCTGTTGCTCTGCCAATTCCCACAGCGGCGCCAGTAACTATAACAACTTTATCTTTAAAATTCACTATTTTACCTCCTTTAATACAAGCCGTTTAAGTATCTATATAAAAAATGCTAATTACGCCACCTTTAAACTTATTGAACCTCAGGTAACAAGTTCAAAATATTTTAAGCCCATTATGCTTTCTGCAGCATATTGATCGAAAATATTCTCTGAAACTCCTCCTTCAAGGACAAGGTAAGGATCAGAAACTGGTGGTAATGGTTCTAAAGTCAATGCATATTTATAATCTATTCCCTTCAACGCTTTAATGAGCGCCTTAAAGTTTATATGTCCTCTTCCTACTGAACACCGATTACTATCTGCTATATGAACATTAATTAAGTTGTCTCCGGCTATTCTAATTGCCTCTGGTATATCTCGCTCCTCTATATTCATATGAAAAGTATCGGCCATAATTTTTACATGACTTGAATTTACCTCATGAGAATAGCACAAAGCATCTTGAACGCTGTTGACCAAATAAGTTTCATACCTGTTTATCGGTTCTATTGCCAACAAAATATCTTTTTTCTCCGCATATTTTGCTACTTCCTGAACTGCCTTTACAGAATTTTTCCAGTCTTCTTTTTTACTCAAAGAAGGAGCTGTTTTAGATACAGCAGCTGGAACAACAATGACAAGTTTCGCACCCATCAACTGGGCATAATCTATACACTTGAACAAATATATAATAGTCTGTTCCCTAATCTTCTTATCTGATGAAGCCAGATCCCTTTTAATCTCTTCTTTCCAAGGATACATTCCAGCAATAGAAGAAACTTTAAGACCATGCCGCTGTAGCATTTTTTTTACTTTTTTAGGTTCATATTTTTCTTTATCTGGTTCTCCTTCAAGTTCTACAGCATTATATTTGTACTTCGCTAATCTTTGAAAGCTCTTTTCTAAATCTTCCGTTGCATATATCCAGTTACTGATAGAATATTGCATATTTCTACCTCTCAAAGCTAACTACGATTTTCATATTATTATTAAAAACTGAAATATCCTCAAAAATAGTAGTTAGTTCTTCAAGGCCTATTTTTTTAGTTATTATTTTTTTTAGATTACACCCAGAATTTTGAGATAGTTTTACAGTCTGCTGAAT
>NMQN01000055.1 GCA_003575245.1 Candidatus Atribacteria bacterium 1244-E10-H5-B2
GGTGTGAAAGCCCCTATTGTTGGTAAATAGGAGGTTACACCATGAGCAGCAAAAAACCTTCCAAGTGTATGTATAGCATCCCAGGTACCATCCATAGCATCTTTCCCCAATGCTCCATGAGCATGGATATCAATCAACCCTGGAACGACCCACTTACCAGTTGCATCAATGACTTTATCATTATTGCCAGGTATATAGCTATTCGGGATAATATCACAAATAATCTGATCTTCAATGACTAGTGTTTTATATAATGTTCTATTATTGGGTAAAAATACTTTTCCACCTTTAATATATAACTTCATACAATAAACCTCTATTCATTATGTAAGCTAAAATATTTTGAACCTAGCGATCTAAACTTAATGTTGTTTCCAGTTTTAAGGGAAGTCCCTCCAAATAAGATGTACCGAATCACCTCTTTTCCAATTTACCGAATGAACCTAAATGGCTTTATGTAATTTTCACTATATAGATCGGCCAAGTACTTCAAACCCGTTCCCATAGGCTCTGCCATTTCAACCGGACCGCCAAGAGCTTCAAACACGTGACCGGAAATGTATCCAGAAGCATCGGAGGCCATGAAAACAATTATGGGTTTCAGATCATTAAATTTCCCGAGTCTTCCCAGTGGAATCTTGCTGCGCATGTGCCGTACCCACATTTCATTCTTGTGAAGGGATTCACCCATAGGAGTTGGGAACCAGCCCGGACACAATGCATTTACCCGAATGCCCAGGTGTCCCCACTCACATGCCAAGGCTTTCGTAAGGTGGATCACTGCAGCTTTGCTCGCGTAGTATGGGCTGTTAGGCACTAGATCAACTACTTCTCCGTAACCAGAAGATATGTTGATAATATTCCCCTTTACCCCTTTTTCTATCATTTGCTTCCCTACTGCTTTCGAGCACAAGAAGACACTAGTGAGGTTCACCTTCAGCACACGCTCCCACTCTTCAAGGCTCAACTCGATGGTCGGCTTGCTGATGACGATTCCCACATTGTTGACGATCACGTCAATTCGGCCAAAATGGTCATCTACCTTTGCTACCATATTTGTAACATCATCTTCGGATGTGACATCTACCTTTAGGGGCAGTACTTCTCTTCCTGTTTTCTTGGAAATGGTTTCAGCAACTTCCTGCAGTTTAGAAACTTGTTTATCTGTGGCAATCACCAGATCCGCTCCGGCTTCCGCAAGAGCTTCACTAAAAACAAGACCAAGACCCTGTGCAGCCCCGGTCACTATGCACACTTTCCCGTTGAGTCTAAAATTTTCGAGTATTTGCATATCGCTTCCCTCCTGTATATAAAATGTTAAGTTATCAAAAGTCAATGGACGCATACCTCGGTCATGGTCTCAGAATGATCTTAAGAACGGGCTCCACCTTTTCTATTGCGGCTTCAAAGGCTATTTTGATGTTGTCTAAGGGTAATACACGAGTTATGAGCGGCTTAAGGTTAACCTTACCTTGCTGAACAAGCTGTATAGCCGTCTCAAAATCACCGCAATATATCGCAGAACCTTTCATTGTTAACTCATTAAATATTAAATCCATTATACAATGTCTAACGATTGGCTCTTCATATATGCCTATTAAAATTATATCCCCTCCTTTACGCGTTACTTTTATTGCTTGCCCTAAAACCTCATTATTTCCAACGACCTCAAATGACACATCAGCGCCTACACCTCCGGTAATTTCCAAAACCTCCGTAACAACGTTCTTCTCCTGCGAATTTACTGTAACGTCTGCTCCAAGTCTCTTCGCCAGTTCAAGTCTCCAATCCACTAAATCGACTACGATTACCTTTGAGGCCTTTTTATTTTTTAATATTTGCAAGATAAGATTTCCTACTGTCCCAGCCCCAAATACGACCACAACTTCTCCACCTTTAATACCACATCTTCTTACGCTATGCACAGCAACTGCAAGAGGCTCTATTAGTGCACCTTCTTCGTACGAAACGTTTTTCGGGATTTCGTGTAACCATTTTTCATTAACAGATATATATTCTGCAAACGCACCGTTGAGCTGACATCCAATTATGCCTATTTGTGTACAGCGATTGTATTCACCTTTTTGACAAAAATAGCAATCTCCACATGTCACAACTGGCTCTACACAGACCCTATCGCCAACGCTCGCGCCTTTTACATCCCGGCCGCTATCTATAATATCGCCAGAGAATTCGTGACCAAGTATAATTGGGAATTTTATATCCGGGGATAAACCTTTATATGCATGGAGATCAGATCCGCATATTCCGCATGCCTTTACCTCAATTAAAACTTCATTGGGTCCCACCTTTGGGTCGTCCATATTTACTATATCGAACACTCCAGTTTCACGAAGAATTGCAACTTTCATATTACCACCTCCTAAATCGAAAGGCATATAATCGGGCTCACGATGTTGTAGTCTTGCCAGCACTCGCTTACGGCTGTTCGTTTTTGCCTTTTTAAAAAATTATTAAAAAACAGTATACTTTTATATTTTAAATGACACAACGACCGAGATTAACATTTCCGACACTTAGAGGTCTCCACGCTCCTATTTTTCGAAAATGATGTCTATGGTTGGGATCGAAGCATTACATAAAATAAAATAATTTACATCCAGGCAAAGTTCTCGAGTTTATCAAGTGTCTCTGTATATATCATAAAAATTTTTTCGTATTTTTTGTGAGTGGCTTTGCCAGGTTTTATTATGCCTTTTATTTTGATACATTTGTTTACAGCATCCTCAGAATCTTTGTAGAGACCTACCCCAATTCCGCCTAATAATCCAGCCCCAAACGATGCATCCTCAAATGCAGGGATTTCTACTTCAATACCTAACACATCTGTTAAAATCTCTCTCCAGAGAAGGCTCTTCATCCCTCCCCCTACTGCTCTGACAGAATTAATCGCCGGATTTATTTCTTCAAAAACTTTGAAACATTCCTTAATTGAAAATGCTATTCCCTCAAGAACAGCGCGAGTAAAATGCTCTTTTGTGTGCTGGCAGGTTATACCAATAAAATCCCCCCTTAATTTAGAATCTTTGCGAGGTGTGTGTTCTCCCGACAGGTAAGGGTGGAAAATAAGCCCTTGTGACCCTAAAGGGGCCTTTTTAGCCATCGCGTCAAAGAGTTCATTTGTAGCTCTAGGGTCCTCTTTCCAAAAAGCCTGCTGGAACCATTTTTTAGAAAGACCTGCAGGTGTAACCAAATGTATCATCCACCGACTAGGCATATAGTGCGCTAAAACATAGTATCGCTTTGGATAATCCGAAGGCACTTTGTCTATTATCATGAACAGTGCACCACAAGTACCAAGTCTAATCAAACACTGGTTTGGATATATTACTCCAGCTGCAAGGTTGTCTGCCACTGCGTCTGAGCAACCAGCAACTATAGGAATTCCTTCTGGGAGGCCTACCTCTATTGCTGTTTTCTTTGTCACCCGACCAACAACTTCTGTTGGTGAAACAGCCTCTGGAAGTTTGCTCTTGTTTATCCCTGCAGCTTCACAGACTTCATCGGACCAAGAAAGGTCTCCCACATTGAAAAGTTGAGTAGCTGATGCGTCGGACCAGTCAGTGAGAAATGACTTATTAAGTTTGAACCGAATGTAATCCTTAGGCAAAAGGATCTTGCGGGTTTCTTTCCAAATTTCAGGTTGACTTTCCTTTACCCAAAGAATTTTGCTAAGTAGAGCTGTCGAAGTAAGCGGGCCATTAAGCACCAAATGATTTTTTAGATTCTGTTTTAACCACTTCAATTGTGGAGTGCTTCTTTGATCCATCCAAATAATGGTCGATCTAAGTACTTTGCCATTGTCGCCAAGAAAAACCGGGCTGTTCATCATTCCGTCTATACCGATTGAAACTATATCTCTTTTTTGCAGGTTTGTCTTTGCAAAAATACAATTTATCGTATGTTTAAAGGCTTCATACCAGTCTTCCGGATTTTGTTCAGCCCATCCAGCTTTGGGATAGTAGGTTTCGTATCTTTTGAAGGAATTGTTGATCACAGTTCCGTTCTGGTCAAGAACTGCGGCTTTACAGCCGCTTGTCCCTATATCAACACCAAGCATATATTCAGACATTTCGATCACCTATTAAAGATTCTGTGATTTCCTCTGCTGTTATGTCATCCTTCTTGATGTCTTTTATTACTTCTCCGTTCTTCAAGATCAAGAATCTATCGGCTACAGTATATACGTGTTGAATGTTGTGCGTGATAAAAATTACTGAAATATTTGCTTCTTTTAATTCCTTCACAAAATCTAATACGGTTTGAACCTCTTTGACCGATAAGGCTCTCGTGGGTTCATCTAGAAGGACAAGGTTGGCCTTAAAATACATAGCCCTTCCTATTGCTACACCCTGTTTTTCGCCCCCGGAAAGGCTCCCGACCAGAAGGTCTGGTGATTTAATGGATAGTCCTATGTGGTGTAATATTTTTATGCACTCGTTCATTTTTTGTTTTTTGAGGAATCCTGCAAAATTAACCGGTTCCCTCCCCATGTAAAAGTTTCTCGCCAAGCTCATTGAATCCACTAGCGCTTGCTCCTGATAAAGCGTTTCGATCCCTAATGCTCTAGCGTCGGAGGGAGAATTTATCTTCGTCTTTTCTCCATCGATAAAAATCTCCCCTCCGTTTGGGCGATGATAGCCAGACAATACTTTTATTAGTGTTGATTTCCCAGCACCATTGTCACCTATAAGTCCTATAATTTCACCTCTGTTGACTATGAAACTCACATTGTTTACCGCATGAACTTTTCCATACCATTTATGAATGTTCCTTACATCCATCAGAGGTAGTTTTTTCATGATTCCCTCCTTCGTTCAACGACCTCATTTATGATTACAACTAAAATAATAATTATTCCTAAAAATAGTTTGTACCAATATGCGCCAATTCCTGACATGATAAGACCATAGTCTAAAACGGTGATAACTAAGGCCCCTAGACAAGCTCCTACGATGGTCCCCACACCACCTGAAAGGAGAGTTCCTCCAATCACTGCGGAAGCGATGGCCATTAACTCTATCCCAGATCCTTGTAGAGCGTGAAACCCACAGATTCGAGTAACTCGCATGACCCCAGCAAAGGCAGAAAGCATCCCTACTAACATGAAGCAAATCACCTTTGTTTTATCGGTATTTATACACATTCCTCTAGCTGTTTTCTTGTTCCCACCTACAGCGTAGATATGATTGCCGAACCAGTGGAAATTAAGAATTAACATAAGAATTATAGCGAAAACTATAAACCAGATACTGGGAACTGGAATTACTCCGACATCTCCCACAAGGAAATTGTGAAAAGCGGGGTATGTCTCCATTACGCGAAAACCTACCGGCACTCCTGCTGTACTAACATATATTACTCCTCTCCAAGCTATCATTGTGCCTAATGTGACGATGAAGGATGGAAGGCGAAATTTCACCGTGATCAAACCGTTAATGGCTCCTACGGCCATGCCAACACCCAGAGCTATAACCAATGCCAGAAACGGATTTAACCCAAGTTGATAAATCTTGGCCGCTGTTAGAGCACCCAAGGCCGACACTGAACCAACAGAGAGATCAAACTCACCACAGATCATCAGCAACGCGACACCAATAACTATAAGGCCCAATTCGGAAACAGCAACAGATATTAAGTTTATAACCGCTGGGGAAACAAATTTACCTTTAGAGGCAAAGAAAAAAAGTATAATCATGCCAATTGATACACCAAAAATTATTATTTCCCTGATTGTGCTAAGCCTCTTAAGTATTCCGATATTTCTTGACTTTCCAAAACTTTGTTCTTTCATTCTCTCACCTTCCCAAGAAAGCAATTAACTCTGAAATCTATTCCAAGAACAACTCAGTCCAAGAAGAATTGAACTAACCCTAACTCGTTGGTAAAAAAAGTAGGACAGGGGGCGGAAGTTCCACCCCCTGTTCGCACAATGCCCCAAGGGGTTTATTTTATTCCAAGCTCTACCCAGTGCATGTACTCTTCAATATTGGTTTTGTCTACTATTACCGTGGCAATTGGCAGATCTCCGACAATAAAGTCGTATTTCGCTCTCAAGTAAAGAGTCATACCTGCATAAAACCCATAGTTGAAGACCTCATCCACATTAGCTACGCCGTACCCTGCTTTTATGCTTGTCACTGTCTCAGGCATAAGGTCGAAACCAGCCCATTTCACCTTTCCTGGCTCATACCCTAAGTCTTTCAAAGCCATGCTGCCGGCTGGAGTGGTTAGGCTCCCCAAGCCTATTAAGACCGCTGTATCTGGGTGTGCTAGTAAGTATGCTTTAGTTTTGTCTACAACTACTCCCATATCTACTCCGACTTCAAAGATATCGGAGGCAATATAGGTAATATCCGCATTCTTTAACGCTCTAAGGAAACCCTGGCGTCGTGTTACCGAATATGATGCTAGGAATTCCGCGAAAAATGCGATATTGACATCACTTACCAATTTTGCGGCTTTTAATTGCTTAGCAATGTATTTGCCTAAAGTATATCCCTGTTCTTCAAGATCAAAGCCCACAAAGGGAACCTCTTCTGGACCAAACACTGGATCTCGTGAGCTCATTAAAACAATATCTATTCCTTTCTCAACCGCCAGTTCGACAGAGGGATGGAGACCTTCTGGATCAACGCTGAACACGAATATGCCATCAACTTTCTGTGCAATTGCGACATTGACGTAATCTATCGTCTTTGCCAGGTCTCCATAAGCGAAAAATTCGGTCGAATTTACTCCTAATGCTACCGTTGCTTCTTTCCACCCACTAACTATTTTTGCATGGAAAGGGTCTGTTGGATCTCCGTGATCAATATATGAAAATTGCAATCCTTCACCCGGCTTATTTTCCGCTAACACAGGCCCAATTAGTACTAACGCCACCGCCAATAACAATAATAAGCTAAACCCCATTAAAAGAAATCTCTTTTTCATTTTTTTTTACCTTCCTTTCGTTTTTTAGAAGTTATTCAAAAACTCGATTTTTTTAGCGATCTGGAATTTCTTTTCTAATTTTGGCTACCACCAGATCACCCGGTAACCTTTTTCAAGCTATGCAGTTCACTCTCCTTTCGCCATAATTTTGGCATAGATTTTCTTGATGTTGTGTACCAAACAGACTAATTTCCACTCACCGCTTGCCATGGAAAAGTCAAGGATTCGAGTCACCTCTTTTAAAATAAACTTACCGAAATGCTTCTACCTCATATAATCATTGTGTAATCTAAATTTTTAGGTCTATCTGGATCTAAACTCTCCCTAATAGTTTTTATGTAAGCCAGTATCTGGAATACAGGAATATTTATAAATGATTTAATAATGTCAAATCTAAAATTTGAGTCAGAAAGTAGATAATTCATATCCTTACTATCAACAATGCTAATATCTTCCCTGCCTACTAACAAAACTTTAGATCCAAGGTTTAAAATTTCCTTAATGATTTCTTCATTTTTAAACAAATTTTTACCCCAAGTTAAAATTAAACAAAGACTTTCTTTGGTTATTAAAGATTTAGGTCCATGATTAAATTCATGTAAGTGATAAGAGTAAGAAGGCACTTGAGACATCTCTTTCATTTTCAAATCAGCTTCAACAGCTAAACCATAGTTAAACCCGCTTCCCAAGACGAAATAAGAGCTAAAACTGTTATTATTCAAATAGTTCTCAATATCAGTATACAGCCCAGAAACATTCTCATTTAAATAGTCTATTAAATATTTAAACTCCTCTGACATCTCCTTTTTGTCTAACAATTTAACCAACATCAAACAATATGCAATTAACATGCTTGAAAATGATACTGTCATAGCAATGCTCTTCTCAGCACTCCCTCTGCATATAAAATGGTAATCAGAAAATTTTGAGATAACATTATCTTCTTTACAGGAAAAAATGAAAGATGTTACATTTTGTCTAACTTTTAACAGCTTTACCACATTAATGCTCTCAGTTGTTTCACCAGATCTCGAGAATCCTATAATTAAATATTTTTTATCTTTATTAATGTAAATATCTGTATTTATTAATAATTCTGAGCTTGGTAAAGCGAAACAGATTTGCCCATTTAACAGTGACTTTGTAAAAAAAGAAGCCGATTGAGAAAGATTGTATGATGAACCACAGCCAAAAAATATTATTTCATCATAATTATCAGAAAAAATATTTAAATTTAAACTAACCTTCTCACCAACAACATCGCTGTAAACTTTTCTCCAGCTTTCCACCTGGGTCATTATTTCTCTATAAGTATAACTTTGATTTTTCAATTTACCTTCACCTTCCTTTTACTCCTTAAATATAATAAGTCACCTATAACTAAACAACTCTTTGTCATAATCACTCCATCTTTTTATTATTAAACATTTAATTTCTCATTTATGTTAATTAAATTAAATGCTCTAAAATACTTATCCATGCTTTCCTCTATCTTCATTATTACCCAGTTCTCGGCATCTATTCCATTTAGTTCTAAATTTCTATATAGTTTATTCTGTGCACATCTAACTTCTGGTAAGGCCCATACATAACGACTGCTCGTTTTTACTACCCATCCTTTTCTTTTCTTGTTCAATGATTTAAAATCCTTTTCATCATTCTGAAGCCATTTTTTCCATCTTCCAGATTTTAGTATTACTTCTTCTAATATTTTAATAAAATTGGACTTGCATGCTACTTTATTTTCTTTATAAAGTTTATCTTCAATTGCACATAATTCAGACAATCCATCATATTCAAGTATGGTGAATTCAGGACCAACATTTGCTGCCCCCATTCCACTTTTTGGATAGTCCTCCGGGTTGGAAACAAAATCAGTATAATGTCCTTTTATGTAGGAATTATAATCCTTTGCAATTTCTACTATCTTTTTGGCAACCGCTGGATTAAAAGTCGAAGTATGCAGGTCTGTTCCTACCTTACCTACTATAAAAGATGGCCAGATATAATCCAGACCAATCTTTTGCAAACCATCTTTTAGTAATTCCAGAAACTTTTCAAAAACGGTTACATCTGCCAGCCCACCATGTACTTCTTCGGTTCCAACCTCATAAGATACTGACTTCATTTTTTTTGATTTGCGGAACTTTTCTACATGAGAGATCAATTCTATAGTTCTTTCCACTACAGTTTCTATTTTTATCTGACCAGAAAAAATATCTACTGTGGGATCTATGTGTAGTAAATCATAGCCAGCCAGCAGTGCAACTTCAAATGATTTTTTAATACAACTCATAGACTTGTCCAGATTCCATTTTTCTATGGTTTGTATATCTTTTAGCCAGGGGCCTCCGTGATCAACAGCAACAATTATTGGACCATTGTATCCAATACTATAAGATTGCTCCTTTATTTTTCTAACTAAATCTTCTTGAGTCCATCCAGTGTACCCCCCATCTATATCCACTTGATTTAGAGTAGCAGCGAACTTTATAGGAGCATGTGCTCTTTTTGCTGCACGAAGTGCAGCTTTAAGAACATTTTCTGAATTGGGACAAACTGCAAATAAAGTATAATTAATTTTCTCTTTTTGTGAAATGTCCTTTATCTTTTTTAATAGCAAATCTACTATTGGAATGGAGGATTTTTCTTCTGATTTCACTCTTAATTTACTATTATCAATCTTTTCCCTTATTTCCATTTAGTTTCTTTTCCCTTATTTCCATTTAGTTTTTAAGTAATCCGTACTAATTTCGATCAGTGTTTATCATCTAGCGTAAAAAAAACTGTTATGCATGTGATTTTTCCTATAGATTATTAATAACCATAATATTCAAAGATTAGTTTTATCTTTTGTCATCTCTCCGCCCCTAGAAATTTTTTAGTTCTTTATCTGAAACATAAAATAATTTTCCAATATTGTCTTACCTCTCCTTTATTTGTTTCCTTAGTTCTTCCTTTTTGGCCTGATAGTACTGGGAAAGCTCTTTATTAAATGTCTCTTCATCAAGGTCCAGAATCTCAACGAGCTTTTTGGCTAATTTTTTAGAAGGGACAAGTCCTCCTG
>NMQN01000538.1 GCA_003575245.1 Candidatus Atribacteria bacterium 1244-E10-H5-B2
AAATAAGAGAAAAAATTCCATACATACTTTTTCTCATATTGTTTTTGACAGAAGGACTTTACATGCTGCTGATGAGAAAGAAAAAATGATTCAAATTGAAGCTATTAAAGAAATAAGAGGAGAGACGATAAAACTTAATCTTACTCCTTGTTATGAAGAAATAAGTTCAAGTCAAATAAGAGGTAACATTGATGAAAATAGAGAGATATCAAGACTCATTGATCCTTTAGCTCAGAAATATATTTACGAAAATAGTTTATACCAAAGAGAACCACAATATAAGAGTGTAATACAAACTATCTCTATTGATGTACAGATAATTGAAAATATTACCCCGGATTTAATAGAAGAACTTTGCCAGAAAATATTTTCTAAATGCAATCGAAATGAAGTTTCTAAAAAGTTGTTCGAGTTTACTCGTAAATTAAATCCGAGAATTCTACTATTACGTGATATTCGCCATAATGGGGTGATATTAGGTTTTTCAACATTTCATTGGGTTCGTTCAAACATTCTTTTCCAAGAGTTTAAGGACAACTTAATATCTGAGTATATCCGGGAAAATGCAGTTGGTCGTATTATAGTTATTGATGGTGTTTTTACCATAAGTGATATGGAGAATAGATCAGAACTTGAAAACCTTGAACAGGTTATTCTTACCGAAACACTTTCTTTTTGTATAGAGAAAGACTACAATTATACGATATTTCGGAATATATTAAAAAATTATCCTTTAACTTCTTTAAACGAGAACTTAGAGCTTATGGGGTTTTACCGCTTACCTTTCAGCAATGAAGATAATCCAGTATTTGTAGTGGATATGAGTAAACCCTGCATAGTTAATCTGGATACCGAGACAATTATAAAGGAACCTTTCTGTCAAAATTTAAACATTAAAAAATCAGTTATAATGTCTCGTAAACGATTATTAAAATCATTTACCACTTTTTATCCCGGGAATATTGTTTTACCATTTAATATAAATTTAATTAATCAGACTATTGTAAAGAAAATTTGCAAGATAAACGATGTTCCCACAAATCCTCTAACTGTTCGGGCTTTAGGAGGGTTGATGTGTGTACCCTTCGGAAAGATACTGCATAAGATGGTAGTACCTAATACGGTAACTAAATCTCTTCATACCGAAAAGATATTTACTTCCGATATGAAAAGTTTTAAAATAGATGCCTTTCCCAATTATATGAGCCTGGGAAATCAGGTTAAGATGATTCGTTCATTTGATATGCCTGTAGTTCTTATTGATGACTATTTACATAAAGGATATAGAATAAAGACCCTTGAGCCCCTATTTAAAAAATATGATATCAAAATTAAAAAAATTATTGTGGGAGCACTATCTGGTAGTGGGAAAGAGATAGCAACTATATTAGATAGAGATGTTGATTGTGCCCATTTTATTCCCAATCTCGGGCTTTGGTTTAATGAAAGCGAGTTGTATCCTTTTGTTGGTGGAGATGCATTAAGTAGGAAAATTAGATCTCAAGGAAATTTGGTTAGATCCATTAATTTGATATTGCCTTATACCCTTCCTTCATTTATTAAAAATATTTCTGCAAAAACCATATATAATTTTTCTGAAGTTTGTATTGAAAATGCCTTAACTATATTAAAGGCTCTGGAAAATGAATACCAGGTAATCCAACAAAGAAAATTAACTCTTTATCATTTAGGAGAAGTAATTATTTATCCCCGATATCCTGACCAAGGAGAAGATATGGAGTATAATTTAAATCTTAGCCCTTCTCATTATTTAGGAAATAGCTTTGAACTTTTACGACGGACCAAAGGAATGACGGAGAGGAGAATGTGAAGCCAAGTTAGTATGTAGTATATAGTATATCGTATATAGTAAAGAAAGAAGGAGTCAGAATTAAGGAGTCAGAATAAATTCGTATCGCGTATCGAGTATATAGTGAAGAAAGGAAGAAATAGAATTCAGAAGTAGGGGCACGATGCATCGTGCCCTCAAGAGATATTAGGTAACAATATGGAGAGGGCACAATTCATTGTGCCCCTACAATATTATAAGAACACGGGGCGGATGAATCCACCCCCTACCTATAGGGTAAATTTGAAAATACATAATCTTTATTTCCTCTCCCCTGTAAGGAGAGGGTTGAGGTGAGGGAGAAAAATTAAAGATGTTCTTTTATAAACTAAAAGATAAAATACTAATTTCCCAATTGGAATACAATAAATTAAATAGAATATCTGAAAGCGAAGCCAAAGAGAGCAAAGAAATAATTTATGTACTTAACCGGATGAACCCCTTGAAATCCAGAAGATATTCTAGTATTACTGATCCATCCCTAATCTTTTTTAAAAAAGAGGGTATTCACCTACTGCAAAAATCCAAGAAGATTGATTATAATTTACCTCTATGGCTTAAAGAAAGAATAAAAGAAAAAAGAGTAAGTTCACTTAATACCGAATATCCTAACTGGCGAGATGTATTAACTTATAAATTTTCTTACCAGTGGAAAGTTAATATTGTAGGATTGGGTGATGTAGGAGGGCTTCTCCTTATCGGTTTAAGATTATTGGGAGGAAGTTGTATTGAATCTATCGGCATATATGATAAAAATATAAAGGCGATAAAAAGATGGGAATTAGAAGCAAATCAGTTATTTTGTCCTTTTACTGCTTACAAATTTCCTGAGGTTTACCAATTAAGAGAAGAGAATATTTTTAATTGTGACATGTTTGTATTTTGTGCAACTGTAGGAGTTCCTTCTTTGGGAGAAGAACAAGAGGATGTGAGAATGAGACAGTTCGAAGGAAATTCTAAGATAATTTCTGATTATGCCCGAAAAGCTCGGGAAAAATCGTTTAAGGGGATATTTGCGATTATCTCAGACCCGGTAGACTTATTGTGTAAAACTGTTTTTCTGACCGGTAATAAAGACACAAGCGGAGAGTTTGATTTTAAAGGATTAGCAGCAGATCAGATAAGAGGGTATGGATTAGGGGTTATGCATGCCCGGGCGGTCTATTATTCAAAACAAAATCTTGAAACTGCTAAATATAATCGAGAAGGCAGGGCATTTGGTCCTCATGGCCAGGGTTTAGTAATTGCTAACAGCTTAAAAAAATATGATGAAAGACTTTCAGAGATGCTTACCGATCAGACCGTAAAAGCAAATTTAGAAGTAAGGAAGACTGGTTTTAAACCTTATGTAGCTCCTGCCTTATCTTCCGGATGTCTTCCGATTATCGCCACTATAAGTGGAAAATGGCATTATAGTGCAACCTTTATGGGAGGGGTATTTATGGGAGCGAAAAATAGATTGCTTAAATCAGGAACTGAAATTGAAAGGTTAGACCTTCCAGTTAACTTAGCAGAGAAAATTAAAGAAAGTTATAAGGAATTGGGTAATATCTTATAATAGTTAAAAATTTAAAACAAAAAGCGAAAAACCATAATTCAAAACGCAAAACTTTTTCTCTCAATACTAAATTTTAAGTTTTAGTTTTTGCTTCTTTCCCTTTTCATTTTTGCTATATAGTATACGAGATAAGAAAGACGATACTCAATAGATAAAACAATATATTTAAATTTTAAATTTTTAGCTATGGCTTTGCGTTTTTCATTTTTCGTTATATTACAATTATCGATAGAGGAAATTATTTTATGGAAACTATTTATTTGATTATGCCGGGAAAAATATCAGATAGTTTTGCTGAGATTGTTAAAATAGCCACAGAAAATCGTCGATTAACAATTGTTAAGACGACCGAAGATCTTCCTGCTCTCAAAAATAAAAAGAGAGATTAAAAAATAAAGAGATTAAATTTATATTATGCAGAAGAAAGATATTAAAAATTTTACCTTAAATGAACTTCAAGAAGAGGTTAAAAATTTAGGGGTTGAAAAATATAGAGCAACTCAATTATTTGATTTCCTTTACAAAAAAGGC
>NMQN01000423.1 GCA_003575245.1 Candidatus Atribacteria bacterium 1244-E10-H5-B2
CAATTTATGCTTTATCCTGAGCCAGTAAGGATAAGGGAGCTGGAATTGAGAAGCAGCTAAATAAAAATATCAGAGAGAGGAGAAGAAGATGGAACAAGAATTTACTTTATGGGATAACGATAAAAAGGAGAAAGTAGAAGTTGTTGCTAAAAAGAGTGGTAAAAGTTGGAAGGCTCTTTGCCCTTTTCACGATGATCAAAAGCATCCAAACCTAAATATCGATGAGGATAAAAGGGTATATCATTGTTTTGCCTGTAATAAAAGTGGAGCTTTATATGATCCAAAATACAAGAAAGGATCAACTAAAACTTATAAAAAGAAAACCATAACTAAGGCTAAAATTTACAAGGACGATGGTATTGAAAGGACTTACGACTATAAAGACAGAAGAGGGGAATTGGTTTACCAGGTAGTAAGAGGAAAAGATAAAAAATTCTCGCAGAGAAGGCCTGATGGAGCTGGCGATTGGATCTGGAATTTAGAAGGAATAAAGAAAGTCCCTTATAACTTACCTGATATTATCGCACCATCTGATCAGTTAATTCTTATAGTAGAAGGAGAAAAAGACTGCGATAATTTAAAAAAGGAAAATATATTAGCAACTACAAATTCAGAAGGAACCGGGAAGTGGCATTCAGAACATAACAACTATTTTAAGGATCGCAATGTGGTTTTAATACCAGATAATGATGGCGTAGGCTATAAGCATATGCAGGAAGTTGGCAGGAACTTAAAAGGTATCGCTACCTCTATTCGGTGGCTTACTTTGCCAGGATTAAAGAAAGGAGGAGATGTTTCAAACTGGCTGGAAAAAGGCGGAGATGTAAAAAGTTTGTTTAAACTAATTGATATTGCTGATGAATTTGAGCCTGATCCTAATATTGTTTTGGAAGAACAGAATAAAGAAAAGAAAAAGACAGAAATAATAAAGACCAAAACTATTATCCCCGGGTTAATCCACCTGGTAAAAGAAGGGGAACAGGTAGGATATCTCCTACAAAATTCAGGGAGTTTCCATATTGAAGAATTCTTCCTAGGAGAAGACGGGATAACTTACAAGCCTAAAATTGATTTACCGATCTATTATTGCGGACCGGATATCTTAGAGGAATCGAGAGAAGTAAATTATTCTCTTCTTTTAGATAATATAATTAAATTTATTAAAAGCTATTTGGAATTGCCTAAAGGTAGGGAATCGGGTTATCTAATTTTAGGATTGTGGGTATTTCATACTTATTTAATAGAGAAGATAGAAGCTACTCCTACTATATACTTTTATGGTGTTTATGAAACTGGTAAGAGCCGGGCTGGGGAAGTTTTAAAAGAGCTGGGTTTTCGATGTGAAACGATAACCTCTCCTACTGAAGCGGTACTCTTCCGTGGGGCTGATTACTTTAAAGGTGCTTTAATTGTTGACCAGGTAAAAATTTGGGTATCGGAAGGGAATAAAGATATAGCTACTTTGATTAAGGCCAGGTATAAACGAGGGCTGATGGTGCCCCGAATTAACCTTAACAAATCAGGAGAAGACCAGATAGAATATTTTGATACTTTTGGGCCTATGGTAATCTGCACTGACGAAACTATGCCCCAGGATATAGAGAGCCGTTGTATAACTTTTCAAATGCAGAAAAATGCTAATCCTAAAGTGGAAAGGTCTATCAACAAGGAACTGGCTAAAAGCATAAGAAATAAGCTTATCGTATTTAGGGCTAATTATATGGAAAAGAAACTAAAAGACTTAGAGCCTATATCAAGACGAAGATTGAATGAGATTTTATATCCTCTATATCAAATTTTAATGGAAGTAGCCCCTGAGCGAAAAGATGAATTCAAGCTTGTAATCAGAGAAATAGAGCAGAGGAAAGAGGGTGAAGAAGGCTTTAGTATAGAGGCAGATATCGTAAATGAGATAGTGAAATATTATAACGAAACTGGGGAAGAATCTTTTTTAACTTCTAAAATCGTTAACCGGCTAAATGAAGGCAAGAGAGAAAAGGAGCAATTTTCAAACAGGTTGATAAGTTTAAGAACAAAGAGATTAGGCTTTGAAAAAATCAGGTTAGAAGGTGGACGAATGGGATTCAGAATTGACCTTAATTTGTTAGAGAAAGTCATCCCCCATTTTAAGGCTGTAAAAATAGAGAAAAAGGGCAAACTTTTTACTTAACATAATATTTTTTAGCTCATCTCTGAAGCTTGTGAAGCTTGTGAAGCTTAGCAGGGAATAGGCGTGAAGCTTATTTTCTTGCATACTAAAGGGGGAAATTGGTATCTTAGGCTATATACTATAAAGGTTAGGGGGTGTAGACACTTTTTTAGTGAATTTCTTAATACCCCCGAATACCCAAATTAAGCTTCACAAGCTTCATAAGCTTCATAACGGATTAAAAATCTAAAAATTAAAAAAGTTTAGTTAAACAAAATGTCTAATTAAAGGCTAAAAAGGAGATAAAAAAAATGAAAGAACTTGAAGAAAAAGAAATTAAAGAGATTGAAGAACTGGAAAAATTAACTATCGATGAGCTGGAAAAAAAAGAAAAAGAACTGGATTTATATGGGTGTGAAGTATATCGGAAACGTAAAGCAATAGGAACAGCGATAAGAGCGAAAAGAATGGTTAATCTTTATGAAAAAGGGGGGTTTAGGGGTCTATACGGATATTTCAATAGATTCAGAAGCGATCTCGGACCAGGAGGAGAAAGGGGATACATAGGAGAAGATGATGTACCCTTCTAAAAAAAAAGGATAGGAGTTAATGAAAAAAAAGAGAATAAAGTATACAGAATTAGTTCCAATGATTAATGATATTTTAGGACAGTATGATTATGCCCTTACAGTTAGACAAATATTTTACCGGTTGGTATCAGACCCCTATAATTATATTGATAACACTATGAATGCTTATACTAATCTTGACTCCCATTTAGTCAAGATGAGGGAAGAAGGGGCTATTTCTTATAATCTGATTGTAGATAGGACAAGGAGTGCCGCTGGTGGAGATGATAAGGATAGTGGGAGCGAAAATGGCTTTATCCATAGCCACATAGAAGGTTTAAGGGATATCAGTTGGCATTACTCCAAGCCGATGTGGGAAACCCAAGAAAATTATATCGAAGTTTGGATAGAAAAAGATGCATTAATTGGTTCAATTAATGGCGTAACTGCAGAATATAACTTAACTGCTTTCGCTTGTAGGGGGTATGGTTCTTTTTCCAGTTTAATGGATGCTGTAAATAGATTCTTGGAATATCCGGATAAAGAGAAAATAATCCTATATTTCGGAGACCATGACCCCACCGGTTTAAATATAACCGAAGTTATACAAAGGAAGCTTATTCAATATGGGGGGGATGTTGATGTAAGGAAGATTGCTTTAACTTATGAGCAAGTACAAGAATTTAATTTGACCCCACTCCCTACCAAGGAAAAAGACTCAAGGACGGAAGCTTACTTGTATCAATACGGTGATGAATGCTGGGAATTAGATGCCTTACCACCGCCCGAAATACCAAGAATGCTAAAGGAGGAAGTTAAAAAATATATTGATTTCGACGCTTGGGAGGAAAGAAAAAAGGAAATCCAGATAAGTCAGGATTATATCGATGAGGAAATGGAAAAGGTAATGGATAAATTTGAAGAGAAGGAAGAGGAATAATTTGCTAAAAGCGAGGTGAGATGATTGACAAAAGAAGAATACAAAGGAAAGGTCTGGGAAATTTTGAAAGGGTATTTGGAGATGGACCCAGAGGATATAGAAGACTTATTAGAGAAGATAATGGCGGTACCGTTTGAAAGTGAATTTGACGTACACGGTACATACTTTCCGCATAATGATAAAAAGAAAGTGCTTGATCGTCGTGCAGAATGAAATATAAAGAGAGGAGGGAAAATTGGACTCGTTGGAATATAGAAAAGAAATTTGGGCAATTCTAA
>NMQN01000686.1 GCA_003575245.1 Candidatus Atribacteria bacterium 1244-E10-H5-B2
GGGGAATAAATCAATTGAGGATATTAAAAAAGCATTCGATGAACAACTAATCGATGATATTTCAAAGGCTAAGGGCGTAGAGATTAGAACGCCATTTGATTGGGGTTATTTCCGAGATGCCAATCGTAATCTGGGCATTAGATTTATCAGGTACTTCTTCGGGCGGATAGAACATTTCATTGCTAAGAATTGTAAAATACATTGTGAGGACTATTATAATTTAGTTAGGAATACTGGCTCGGTTGGTGGTTATCACATAGAACATATAATTGCCGATAATGAAGAGAATAGAAACTTATTTGGAGATGAAGAACTTTTCCATTCTGAAAGAAATAGACTCGGGGCCTTGACATTATTAAAAGGGAAGGATAATTTGTCATCTGGAAATGAGGCGTATTCGAAAAAATTAAAAACATATTCCGGAAAAGCTAATTTGGTATGGACACAATCTCTTAGAGACGATTTTTACCACAGCAATCGTGATTTCATAGATTTTAAGAATGAATATAAATTAAATTTTAAACCACATATGGATAAGTTCGATAAAAACACAGTAGATGAGAGACAAAAACTATTATTTGATATAGTAAAAATAATATGGAATTGAAATTAATGCTATTAAACAAAGGAAACCTCAAATAATTTTAAAAATTTTAAAAAAAGAGGTGAGAAAACTTTTGGTAAAGAAGACAGTAATAAAAAGGATAGTTATTATATTAGTTATTAGTTTAGTTTTTATCTTTCCTCTTGATACTCTTGCCAAAACAGAGGTTTATTTTTCTCTTTATGATGACCCGGAAGCAATAATTATTAATAATATAGATGCAGCAGAAGAATTTATAAGTATTGCCATGTATACATTTACCGATGTGGAGATAGCCCAGGCAATCCTTGAGGCCAGGGATAGGGGAATAGATATTAAGATATTATTAGACCGTTCGCAAGTTAAGGCTAAATATAGCAGGTCCCGCTATTTTGTTCAGAATGGCATAGAGGTAAGGATAAGCTCGAACAGTTATATCATGCACAATAAGTTTGCGGTAATAGACAACGAGATAGTAATTACCGGATCCTATAACTGGACTGCCTCCGCGGGGGGAAGAAATGACGAAAATTTATTAGTAATAGATGACAACTATATTGTGGAAAGGTACCAGGATCAGTTTAATAATCTATGGGATAACAAATACAGTCCGGAAAGATACCAGGAATTAATTGACGAGGCCATTATAAGTCCCCCTCCAGAGACTACTAAGGAAACCCCTGCTCCATCAGGTAATAAGGTTATAAATATCAATACCGCTTCTTTAGAAGAATTAGATCAGCTTTGGGGAGTGGGTAAAAAAACTGCGCAAAATATAATCGGCTACAGGGAAGCCCATGGGGAATTTAAAGCGCCAGAAGATATTAAACTGGTATACGGGATAGATGATAAAAAATGGGATAGGTGGAAAGAAGAAGGTTGGATTATAAAGATATAAATAAGTATTACAATTATTACAATCATTACAAACAATACAAACATTACAAATATTACAGGTATAGGCAAGCAGATTACAAAGGGAATAATAACTATAACTAATCAAAATCACCCAGCCCACCCTCAACGGTGACAAAATGCAAGTCCATTTCTTCTGCTCATTCCTCCTATTTCTCTATTTAACCTGCTCGCTTAAGTATATCTAAATTCTATCCTACGGCATCGCTTCATAATACCAAGATTTACTATAAATTTGGAATTTGACTAACTCTGATATCAAAACAAGAAGGTATAAATAATTATTGCACGAGAAAATATTTTAATTTTTTATGACTAAATGTTAATTAGTGTTGACAGATATAAACCATTATTCTATAATGATAAAAATTAAAAAAGGGGAGAATTTAAATGTTGAACTTAAACGAAGTGGCTTCTCGGCTGAATATGCACTATAACACCATATATAAATATATCAGAAGCGGAGAATTAAAAGCGGTAAAATTTAAAAGGGTTTATCGAATAGAAGAAAAAGAACTCCAAAAATTTATTAAGGATAGACGGGTGGTCGTAAAATAATAGATGAGGGAGTCTTAAGAGGTAGGCTAGAAAAAATAATTATGAATTAATATGATAAAATTATTCCATAAATATAAAAATAAGTATTACAATTATTACAAACAATACAAACATCACAAGTATCACAAGTAAGGGCAGGTAGATTAAATGAGGATAATAACCATAACTAATCAGAAAGGCGGAACCGGAAAGACCACCATCGCTATGAATCTGGGGGTGGCCCTTGCCTTGATGGGGAGAAAGATGTTGTTAGTTGATTTTGATCCCCAGGCCAACCTTACCTATTCTTTCGGGATTCATAATCCAAAGAATACCATAGTGGAAGTATTACAAGGAAAACAAACATTACAAACAATACTTGTAAAAAAGGAAGGACTGGATATTGCCCCCTCTTCCTCTCTGCTGGCTGATTTAGAAGTCTCTGTAGTTAACAAGATTGGCCGGGAACAGCTATTGGGGGATCGACTTAAAGGGCTGAAAGGATATGATTATATCTTTATTGATAGTCCCCCATCCTTATCTATCTTAACCATAAATGCCTTAAACGCAGCAGATGAGGTGTTAATCCCCCTACAAATGGAAATTTTAAGCCTGCAGGGTTTGGCCCAGCTATTAAAGACTATAGCCGAGGTCAAAAGTGTCTTAAATGAAAGATTAAAGATTACTGGAGTAATAGTCTCTATGTATGATGGCCGAAGAAGATTATCTGGTGAAGTACTAAACGAGATTAAGAATAATCTAAAAGAAAAGGTTTTTAATTCGGTGATCAGAATATGTGTAAAGATAACCGAGGCCCCTTCATTTGCCAGGAGTGTATTAAGTTATGCTCCTTCGAGTGAAGGGGCCGTTGATTATAAGAATCTGGCGAAAGAATTTTTAAATGAAAGGAGCCAAGATGCCGGTAGGAAAAAATATCAACCTTAAAGATAAACTGATTAAGAAAACTACAAGTAAAGTAAGCAATAAAAGTAATAAAAGTAAAGTAAGTAATACACGTAATACAAACATTACCCGTAAAGCGGGTATGCCTTCTCCCAATGCTAAAACCGATACCTATAAGACCAGAAAGATGACCTTTTATATTAAGGGAGAGCTATTACAGAAATTATATAATTTTGCCTACTGGGATAGACATAGTCTAACGGAAGCTTTCAATGTCGTAGTAAGGGATGGGTTAGAGAGTAAGGACGTAAAGCAAAGGCCTAAAGCGTAGAAGTAATCTTAAAATACTTAGAGGGGGGAGGTGTAAAATGAAAATTCTTCTTTATCTTTGTGCAGCAGTATCCGCCATTGTCGGATTATATGAACTTACCTGGATTGGTAGAAGTAGTTTGGCTATAATAATAGTACTCTTGGCTTTTATTGTAGCTGTAAATTCTTATGCAATAGCAAGAAAAGAAAAAGAATAATGGCCAATTGAGTTCTTAAAACAGCAGAACAAGACCTTTGATATTATTGGTGGGTTTTTAATTAAGGAATGGTTAAATTTGAAACGAGGAATACTGGAGTTTGACTTAAGAAAAATTCTTATTATCTTTTATTTATAAGGGTTTGCTGAAACTACAATCTTTACAATATATACAATAACAACAACATCCTCTCTTGTTGTTGTTACTTTTAGAAATTATAGGAGGGAAGAAATGGAAAAACTCACAATTGAAGATGTAAAAAATGATACAAGCTACAGGATGCCCGGTGAAAGTTTTTATACTATAGGTGAAGTTGCAGAGATACTGGAAGTTACTAAGCCTACCATAAGAAATTATATTAAAAAAGAAAAAATTAAAGGGGAAAAACTTTTCGGGAAATGGTATATCTCGGAGAATAAGCTTAGAAAATATTTGGGTTTGTGGTATTTAGATTAATAATAACAAG
>NMQN01000444.1 GCA_003575245.1 Candidatus Atribacteria bacterium 1244-E10-H5-B2
TCATCTAAAAACTTAATATTAAAGGCTTTAGCGAAATTTTGTCCCAGGTTATGAGAGGTTCCCGTTTGTAAAACTTTTCCATCAGCCATAAGGGCTTCTAAGGTATAAGTGTGCAATGCTCCGGCAAATTTTTCTTTTTCAGTCTTTCGCCCTATAATTACCGGGATAGCCAGGTCTTTTTCAATATAATCCCGATAAACCTGATTTAATATTTTTAAGGTCTCTTCTTCTGCTTCTTGCTCGGACTTGTGGACAGTATGACCTTCCTGCCAGAGAAATTCGGTAGTCCTTAAAAATAGACGGGTTACTTTCTCCCAGCGCACAATATTTACCCATTGATTTATAAGTATAGGTAGGTCTCTCCAGGACTTAACCCACTTAGAATAAAGGCTGCAGATAACTGCCTCTGATGTGGGACGAATAGCTAACCTTTCTTCTAATTTCTGGCTTCCACCATGAGTAACCCAGGCAACCTCAGGGGCAAACCCCTCTACATGTTCTGCCTCTTTCTTTAGTAAGCTCTCGGGAATAAATAAAGGAAAATAAGCATTTTTATGCCCGGTCTCTTTAATTCTTCTGTCTAAACCTGCTTGCATATTCTCCCATAAACCATATCCGTAAGGTCTGATTACCATGCAACCTTTTATGGTAGTATAATCGGCCAGTTCAGCTTTTCTTACTACATCCACATACCATTGTGAAAAATTCTTCTCTTTTGAGGCAATTTCCTTAACAAATTCTATATCTTTCTCCACCGATGTTCCTCCCCTATTTAGTCCTTATCTTATTACAGTTTTATAATATATTTATTAAAGATTTTATCATAATTTAATGTACTTGTCTAAAGTTTAAATATGGTATCGAGTAAAGAATACAGTAATAAGTGATGAGTAATGAGTAATAGATAAAAGCAAGAGCCTATTGCAGTACGCCCTTACAGAAACTGAGAACTGAGAAAAAAACATATTTTAATATAATGATTATAACCCAAAAAGCGCACAAAATAGTAATGTAGGGGCACGATGCATCGTGCCCACAGGAGAAATTAGGTAATAATATGGCGAGGGCACAATTCATTGTGCCCCTACAATATAATTATAACCAAAAAGCCATAATTTAATATAAAATTATCTGCAACGTACCAAGTACATAATCTGTTGAAAATATTTTTAGCTTTTTGGGGAATAACCATATAATTATCTGAATTTTTACTAAAAAAGGAAATATGATGTTGGTTATTACTGTTGTTTTATAGCTTGGCTTTCTGAACTGCAATTTTAGCTAAAATTTGGGTCGGGTCTATTAGTGCTACCGCAACATCCCCCTCTCTTAAGATTAGAGGGATCTCGGTACATCCGGCAATTATTGCTTCTGCTCCTTTATCTATCAATTTTTGGGCGTTTTTTATAATATTTCTCTTAATTCCTTCAGATAAATTTCCTGCCTTAACCGCATAGATTGCTTTCATAACTTCTTCTTTATCTTTCTCCTCAGGAGAGATAACTTCAATATTAAATTTTTTAAATTGTTGATGATAAATTTCCGTTTTATAAACACCAATGGAAGCTAAAAGCCCCGCTTTTTGTATTTGGGAAATTCTTTTCCGAGTTTCTTTGGCGGTTTCTTCAATCATATTTAATATCGGTATTTTGACACTTTCTTGAATTAAGGGAAGGAAATAATGAGCTGTGTTGCAGGGGATAATTATGAAATCTGCTCCGGCTTTTTCTAAATTTCTTGCAGTCTCCTGTAAAGCCGGAAGAGGGTCTTCTCCTTTTCCTAAGATAGCTGCAGTCCGGTCTGGTATCTTGGGATTATTATCAATAATTATTCTTAAATGGTCCTGATCCTTTTCTGCGGGAGTAAACTTAATTATCTTATAAAATAAATCAATGGTTGCTTCGGGTCCCATCCCGCCTAAAATTCCGATAATTTTCTCTGGCATTTTTGTTTTTACTTCCTTTTTACCAGATTATTTATTTATCCTTATCCTAAAAACTAATATATTATACTATAAAAATATAGAAAACCCTTCTTTTTTGGAAAAATATTTTTTATTATTTACTTTTTAAAACATTATGAAACCTTTCTTTTTTGCCTTATTTAATATAAAATGGATAAAAATGTAAGGAGGTATAACAAAATGAAAATTGGGATAATCTCGGATACGCATGATAATTTACCTCAAATAAAAAAAGCAGTGGATATTTTCAATCGAGAAAAAGTTAAACTGGTTCTGCATGCCGGAGATTTTGTCTCCCCTTTTACTTTCTTAGAATTTAAAAATCTAAACTGTCCTCTAAAAGGAGTGTTTGGGAACAATGATGGAGATAAACTTTACCTCCAGGAAAAATTTAAAGGAATTGGAGAACTTTATCCTGAACCTTATCAAGTCAATATTAATCAAAAAAATATAATCATTCTGCACAAAGAAAAATTAATAGATGCTCTGGCAGAGAGTCAAAAATACGAGGTAATAATCTACGGCCATACTCACCGAACTGATTTGCACAAAATCGGAAAGACCCTCATTATAAATCCGGGGGAATGCGGAGGTTGGCTTAGCGGAAAGAGCACGGTTACTTTATTAGACTTAGCCAATTTGGAAGCGGAGATTATAAACTTAGCATAGAGTGTAGTAGGGGCGTATTGCAATACGCCCAAATAATCTACATAAAATTGTATCTCGCGAAGAAAATAATAATGTATAATATGTAGGGGCAGACCTTCTGTCTGCCCATGATGATCAATGTGTTGTAGGAGTTCGATTCATCGAACCCGCAATAATTTAGAATGTCATTGCGAGGAACAAAGCGACGAAGCAATCCCGATGAACTTACGAGATTGCCACGCTCCGATAAATCGGAACTCGCAATGACAATAAAAAAACGGGGCGGATGAATCCGCCCCTACAAATACTCTCCATCGATTAAATTAACTGGTAAACCGGGAAACTAGATAACTGGTTAACCGAATTTTACTCTCTCTCACTTGCCTTTTCTAACAACTTCAGAGTCTGTTCCAGTCTCTGCAGTTCTTCTCCATATTTGCTCCAGTTACCTTCGCGAGCGAACTCTTGAGCACTTTCGTAATATCCCGCCGCTTCCTTAATTAAATCTTTAAGAGTTTTTTCTTCACCGGTTATTACGATTTCCCTTTCCCCAAAAGTTCGGGCAAAAAGCTTCCCTAAAGCATCTTCCAGATTATTTCCTATCATTACGTCAGAACCATTAGATACGATTACTCTCTTTAACTCAGGTATCTCGCCCTTCTCTGCCCGCAAATACAGAGGCTCAACATAGATTATCGATTTTTCTATAGGGATTACTAATAAATTTCCTCGGATAACCGTAGAGCCCTTCTGTCCCCATAAAGTCAACTGTTGAGAGATTTCCGAGTCCTGGTCAATCCTCGCCTCAATCTGCATCGGACCATAAATCAGTTTTTCCTTGGGGAATTTATAGACTATCAAATTTCCATACTCTGGCTGGTCATTCTTAGCTGCCAGCCAGGCTATCATATTGCTCTTCATAGATGGAGTAAAGGGAGTCATCAAAATAAACTCTTCTTTCTCGTGGCCCGGGAGTTTAGTAATAATATAGTAGGGTTCCATCTTAATCTCATCTTCCCCGTACAGTTCATTAGGAGTTTCCCAGTAATCTTCCTTATTATAAAATACATCAGGATCCATCATATGGTAGGTAGAATAAAGCTCAGCCTGTACCTGGAAGAGGTCTTTAGGATAACGGATATGCTCCTTTAAATCTCCGGGCATCTGGTCAAAGTTCTTAAACAGTTGTGGGAATATATTTTTATAGACCATAATCAAGGGGTCTTTCTGATCCACTATATAAAAATCCATAGTACCATTGTAGGCATCAATTATCACCTTGACCGAATTTCTAATATAATTAAAGTAACCCCCCTAATA
>NMQN01000774.1 GCA_003575245.1 Candidatus Atribacteria bacterium 1244-E10-H5-B2
GGATAAACAAATTTCAACCTGATAGTATAGATACAGAAAAAGCAGATTTTACAGTTACTCATCTAAAAGAAATATCTCCTATCCTGGATAGGCTTATTAAATAACTTCAACTCTATTTTTACCCCTTGTTTTAGCTAAATAAAGGGCTTGATCGACTTTTCGTACTAAATCTTTAGGAGTAATGTTCTCCTGAAAACATGAGGTTATTCCTAAACTTATAGTTATTTTTCTTTCAGGATGGTTCTTTTCATCCGCAAAATTACATTTCTCTACTTTACTCCTTATACGTTCAGCTATTTTTTTGGCCTCTTCTCTATTAGCTTCAGGTAGAATAATAATAAATTCTTCTCCTCCATACCTAGCTGCTATATCTACTTCACGAATGTTAGAACGTAGAATATTGGCCAAATTTTTTAAAACTTTATTACCTTCCGGATGACCATAGGTATCATTATATTTTTTAAAGTCATCTATATCTGCCATAATTAAAGCTAAATAATGTTTAAATCTTTGTGCTCTTTTTACTTCTTCTTCTAATCGGTTTTTTATATATCTAAAATTATAAAGATCGGTTAAGCCATCAGTAATAGCCTGTTGCTTTACTTCTTGATGTAGTTGGGCATTCTGAATAGCTATCGCTGCCTGATTAGCAAAGGTAGAAAAAAGATTTAAATCATCGATACTAAAAAAATCACCTTCTCTCTTGTCATCAGCATTAATTACCCCTATAACCTTATTCTTTATTTTTAAAGGAACACTTATTATTGATTTTAATTCCTCTTCTTCTTCTTTAAATTTTTTAAATCTTGGATCTTTAGCTCCTTTTTTTATCAATAAGGGTTTACCTTCTTTAAAGACCCAGCCGGCAATCCCCTCTCCTGGTGCTATTCGGACAGCAGAAACAGTTCTCTTATTTAAACCTACAGAACTTTTAATATATAGTTCTTCCTTTCTATGGTCAAAGAGCATCAACGAACCTCTCTCGGCTTCTACTATCTGAGTGCCTTTCTGAATGATTAAATCCAGAACTCTGTTTAGATTAAGGGTGCTGTTTATCTCTGAAATTATCAATTTTAAGGCAGATAGTTCCCTGTTGAGTCTCCGTTTTTCTTTATTTAAAACAACAAGCTCTTTCTTTAATTTTTTTGATTCTGTTTTTTCTTTGCTTCTGTTTAACATTATTCTCCACCTTTTAAAAACAATCAAAAAGAAAATAATAGATATAGCTTTTATATATTTTTTCTTATTATACCAAAAAAAATTGCTTTTTTCCTTTGCCTCATTCAAATCAATATCAAATCTGCTATATACCCAATAACTCACCGAGACTTATCTGACTCAATGGTGTAAAAAATATCATCCCATTCACATCCTAGGGCGTCTAACATTCTTCCCCTTACTTTAGCTGTAGGAATTCTTTCCCCTTTAAGATACAAGGTAATCATGCTCGAAGAATAGCCTATTCTCCTTGCCAGTTCAGTGAAATTCCAATTTTTTCTGGCCAGTATATTCATTAAATTATTCTTTTTGATTCCTACTTTTATTTTACAAACCATATATACTATGAGTCCATTTCTTACATATGTAATAATATTATCAATATTTATTACAATTGTCAATGCTTTTTGAAATAATTTTTACCTTTTTTTACAATTATATTTGAAATATATTATATAATAACAATTGTAAACAAAAAGACATTAGAGGTAGTATTAATGAAAATAGGATTTTATCTAAAAGAATTAAGGCTAAAAAATAATCTTACTACCAAACAAGTAGAAGTCAAAACCAGTGTATCTAATTCATATATCTCCCTAATCGAAAGGGATAAGAGAAAACCCTCTGCAGAAATTCTGAGCAAACTTGCTAAGGCTTACCAAGTTAAGGCAGAAGATCTCTTACGTCTCATAGGTTATCTTCCTCCTATAAAAACCAAATATAGCTTTCAACAAATTCCTATTTACAATATAGCGACAACAAAGAAACCCTTTCTTATTTCAGAGAATATTGAAGGATATAGTCTCCTTCCTCCTGGCTTAGAAAGTTATTCAACAAAAGTTTTTTTTGCTATCCGAGTAAAAGATAAAAATATGACCTGCAAAAGAATTGAAGAAGGTGATATCGTAATTATAAGAAAACAAAATGAAGTAGAAAAGGGAGCTATTGCCTTAATCTCGCTTAATAATGAAATTGCTATAAAAAGAGTAGTAAAACAAGATAAGCACATTATATTACAAAGCACTGACTTGGAGCATTTATCTATTTTAGTTAAAGAAACTGACGATTTTAGTATTATTGGGAAAGTTGAGTGGGTAATACACAAATTTTAAATTAATCTCTTCTGTGTTCTAACCTTCAAATTATCATCACCTAATTAAATATGATCAAACTTTGGTCTATCTTCCTAAATTTTGTTAATAACTACTTATTTAATATGTTATAATTAATAAAAAATAAACAATCTAACTAATTAACAAAAATTTACAAAGATTCACTATGTTTTTAAACCAAAAAAATTTATCTCTTTTCCTAATCAAAAAAAGGATCTTATCATTCGCTAATAAATTATTTATAATATCCGCACTATTATTGTGGTTAATATTCTATCATAATATTTTACCAATTAGCAATGTAATCTATGCAGAAGAAATAATTATCCCTATTTTAACTTATCACAATTTCACTGAAGATGAAGGCAGCAGTTATGATGTGAATATTGTTGAATTTGAAAAACAGATGGATTATTTAGCTGCTCATAATTACTCTGTAATCTCTCTTTCCGAATTGCTTAAAGGACTAAAAACTGGTCAACTTCCACCAAAATCAATCGCAATCACCATCGATGATGGTTATAAATCTACTTTCACTTTAGCTTATCCTGTATTAAAAAAATATAACTTCCCGGCAATTCTTTTTTTGTATACCAACTTTATCGAAAAAAATAATGGTAGTTTAACCTGGGAAGAGATTAGAGAGATGACCAAAAATAATATTGAAATTGGTTCCCATACCTTAAGCCATTGCAATCTATTAAAATACAGGAAAAACGAAAACTATGAGACTTATCTGGCTCGAATCAGAAAGGAAATCTTTTTATCTAAAGAAATTTTAGAGAGTAAAATTGGAAGAAAAGTAAAATTCTTTGCTTATCCTTACGGTGCCTACAGTTCTACAATTAAAGATTTAGCTATACAAGCAGGTTATGAAGGGATTCTAAATGCTAATAGTATGAATAATATTCTCAATGCCGATCCCTTTTCCCTGAACCGACAAATAATTTTTGGCCAAAATTCTTTTAATTCTTTTATCCGGATATTAAATCAACGCCTTCTTAATGCTTCACAAATCTTCCCCTATGACGGCATAATAGAAAGCAACCAACTTGTTAAGATAGGGTCAATTTTAGAAGGTGACAATTATGATGCGAAAACTCTTTCTATGAAATTAGGAGGGGCAAAAGTAAAATTCGATTTTAATCCCAAAAATCGAGAAATTTCTTTTACTCCTGATTCTTTAAAGCCGCTAATTAAAAAGTCTTATATTGTAAATATTACCGCTCTTGACAAAAACAGCCCATACGCGCGAAAAATTTCCTGGCTAATTACTATAAAATAATACAAACTGCTTTGCTTTTAAAAGCAATTGTTGTAGGGGCACAATGAATTGTGCCCTCACCATTTTATTACCTAATATCTCTTGTGGGCACGATGCATCGTGCCCCTACATTGCCATTTTGTTTGCTTTTGGGTTGCAATCAGTAGTATTATTCTCCCAAATAAGCCTTTTTTACTCCTTCGTCCTTTAAAAGCTCTTCTCCGGTTCCCTGCAAAACAACCTTCCCGGTCTCCAATACGTAAGCATAATCAGCTATTTTTAATGCAGCGAAAGCGTTCTGTTCAACCAAAAGGACAGTCATTTCTTCCTTATGAA
>NMQN01000571.1 GCA_003575245.1 Candidatus Atribacteria bacterium 1244-E10-H5-B2
CAGCTGCCTGGATGTTGGGAGCCTCAGGGTTTCAAATAGGTACGAGATTTTTGGTAGCTTATGAATGCAATGTTCATAAGAATTATAAACAAAAGATACTTAATGCCAAAGACACCAGCACAATAGTTACCGGAAGGCCAACCGGTCACCCGGTCAGGATAATAAAAAATAGGCTGGCAAGGGATTTCCAACAGCTGGATAAAAGAAATGCTTCTTTAGAAGAATTTGAAGAATTAGGGAAAAATTCGCTTTATCGAGCAGTTCGAGAAGGAGATATGGATTATGGTTCGATAATGGCCGGGCAATCAGCCGGTCTGGTGAAAAAAGAGCAAACCTGCAAGGAAATAATTGAAGGAATTTTTTTAGAAGCGAAGAAAATAATTATAGAAAAAGGTAAATTAATTTAGTATATATTTTATCGATATTAAGGAAAATGTTGTGGGGAAGGAATTCATGTTGGCAATCATAAGATCGTACACTCAGCAAATTACAACTGTACCCAGGTTATTAATATTGATGGCGGAATGGTAATGTGAGGAGGACAAAGGAATTGAAAAATAGAGTTGTTATAACCGGTATGGGGGCGATTACTCCGTTAGGAAATAATGTAGAAACTTTTTGGAAAAATATAAAAAAGGGTAAATGCGGTATTGATTTTATTAAATCATTTGATGTCTCCGAATTTAAAGTAAAAATAGCTGCAGAAGTTAAAGATTTTAATCCTGCTGATGTTATGGATTTTAAGGAATTAAAAAGGATGGATAGATTTTCCCAGATGGGCATAGCAGCTACAATTGAGGCGCTAAATGATGCGGGATTAAATGGTAATGAAAATAATTCCCGGGAAAAATGGGGAGTTATTTTAGGTACTGGAATAGGTGGCTTTATAACCATTGAAAAAGAAAAAAGAAAAATTATCGAAAAAGGACCGGGACGCGTATCTCCTTTTTTTATCCCTATGGCTCTTTGCAATATTGCTGCAGCAAATATTGCTATTAAATTTGGAATAAAAGGGATATGTGATACTGTAATAACTGCCTGTGCCTCCGGTACATCATCAATTGGAAATGCTTATCGCATTTTACAGCAGAATCAGTCGGATCTAATTATTGCCGGCGGTTCCGAGGCAGCAATAACTCCACTGGCATTAGCCGGATTTACTTCGATGGGTGCACTGTGTACTCATAACAATCCGGAAAAAGCTTCCATTCCCTTTGATATTCGAAGAACAGGATTTGTAATGGGTGAAGGTGCCGGTATAATGATTTTAGAAACATTAGAACATGCGCAAAAAAGAGGGGCAAAGATCTATGCAGAGGTAGTAGGATATGGAGCTACCTGTGATGCCTATCATGTAACTGCTCCTGCACCGGGAGGGGAAGGTGGAGCAAGAGCAATAAAAATGGCTATTGACGATTCAGGTATCAATGAAGAACAGATATCTTATATTAATGCCCATGGAACCGGTACTCCTTACAATGATAAAAGCGAAACTGAAGCCATAAAAACGATATTTGGGAAAAAAGCATACGATATTCCGATAAGTTCCACCAAATCAATGACCGGGCATATGCTTGGTGCTTCAGGGGCAGCGGAGGCTATTATTTGCATTAAAGCCATGGAGGAGGGTTTTATTCCTCCTACCATAGGGTTGCAAGAGCAAGATCAGGAATGTGATCTTGATTATGTTCCTCTCAAAGGGAGGAATCAGAATTTACAATATACTATTTCCAATTCATTTGGATTTGGCGGGCAAAACGCCAGTATATTATTTAAAAAATGGCAGAAATAAGGAAAGAAGGAAATGCAGATGAATTTCAAAAACATTCCCAAATTAAAAATAGGTGATTTAGTAGCGAAAACTCCCATTATTCAAGGGGGAATGGCTGTGGGAATCTCTTTATCAGGCTTAGCGTCTGCTGTGGCAAATGCAGGGGGTATCGGAGTTATCGGAACTGCCGGGATAGGCATGCTTGAATTCGACCTTGCTAAGAATTTTACTGAAGCGAATAAAAGGGCTTTACGTAAAGTAATAAGAAAAGCAAAGAAGATGACCAAGGGTATTATCGGCGTAAATATAATGGCTGCTCTTTCGGATTTTTATGATATGGTCAAGATTGTAGTAGAGGAAAAGGCAGATTTAGTATTTATCGGAGCAGGTTTGCCCCTAAGAGGTCTTGAAGTACTGGTGCCTGATAAATTAAAAAAAATTAAAACTAAAATTGTTCCTATAGTATCATCTTCGCGGGCTGCAAAAATTATATTTCAATACTGGCAAAAAAATTATAACTATGTACCTGATGCTGTCGTTGTTGAAGGACCATTAGCCGGCGGGCATCTGGGCTTCAAAAAAGAACAGATTAATAATACGGATTTTACTTTGGAAAAAATATTACCTGAAGTGATTTCTGTGATAAAACCTTACCAAGATGAATTTGATAAAAATATTTCGGTAATTGCTGCAGGAGGCATATATACCGGTGCAGATATTTACAAATATATTAAGCTGGGAGCTCAGGGAGTGCAGATGGCTACCAGATTTGTTGCCACTTATGAGTGTGATGCTTCTATAAAATTCAAAGAGACTTATTTAAAATGCCAAAAAGTTGACTTGACCATAATTGATAGTCCGGTTGGAATGCCAGGGAGGGCAATTAAAAATAAATTCCTGGAAGAGGTTTCATCCGGGGTTAGAAAACCTTTTAAATGTCCCTGGAAGTGTTTAAAAACCTGTAATTTTAAAAAAGCACCTTACTGTATCGCCCTTGCCCTAACTAATGCCCAACAAGGAAAACTTGAAGGAGGATTTGCCTTTGCAGGAAGCAATGCTTATCGCCTGGATAAGATTATTTCAGTTAAGGAACTTATAGCAAATCTATCAGAAGAATATGAAAAAGCTTCATCTAATAATTATTGATTAATTCCTATTTTAGAAAATATCTTTTTTCTTTCCCCTATTTTCCCTTATCATTTCCTGTCATCCCCGTTCCTTCTATGTTATCTCCACTCCCTCTCAAAACTAAAATAAACTCTATAAGTGTTGGTGTAAACTTTTAATTTTAAAATAACCAGAAATTTGTATTAAAAAATTAGCTTTAGTACAATAAAAATTGTAAAATATTCTTAATAATATATTGAATGGATAGCAGTAATGCAAAGAAAAAATATTATAGGAGGGCGATTATGTTTTTCTCTTTAATAAAAAATAGAAGGAGCATAAGAAAATATAAGAAACAGGAAATAGAAAAAGATAAAATTGAAAAACTTATGAAGGCAGTATTATTTTCTCCATCATCAAAAGCCAGGTATCCTTGTGAATTTATCTTTGTAAACGATAAGGAATTACTGGCAAAATTATCCCAATCAAAACCACATGGTTCCGCATTTTTAGCTAACGCTCCTTTGGGAATTGTAGTCACTGCTGATTCAACTAAATCTGATGTATGGATAGAAGATGCTTCCATAGCTGCAACCTTTATTATATTAGCAGCTGAAGCACTTGGCTTAGGGGCTTGTTGGATACAAATTAGAAAAAGAAGATATTCTGAAACCATTAACTCTGAGGAATATATAAGAAATATACTGTCAGTTCCAGATAATAGGCGAGTTTTAGCAATGGTTGGAGTAGGATACTCTGATGAAATTAAGATGCCAAGACAAGAAGGAGGTTTGGAATATGATAAGATATTTTTTAATCAATATGGTAATTATTGAAAAATCCTTGAAATGTTTAAAGACAGAGAAAAGAAAAAAAGAAAGGGAAACAAAAAATTGTATTTATCAACAATTAAGGGAGGTTCTGATAGTACTATGAAATCATCTCCAAAACTAATCTCCACAATTTCCGGTATCGAATACCCATTTGAGAGGATTGAAGAATTTGCTGATAATGGCGAATCCTTAGAAGTATTTACTCCCAACCTGGAAA
>NMQN01000202.1 GCA_003575245.1 Candidatus Atribacteria bacterium 1244-E10-H5-B2
ACTTAATCCCTCTTTAAGTGCACCCATTATGGCCATAGACCCCACACAATATAACAAGCTGGCAGTTACAAATCCTTCAACAAATCTTTCCGAGGTAGTATTGCTTATAAATTTTAACTTAACTTTTTCCCCAAATTTTTCTAAGCCTTCTTCAATACCTATCATCTCCCCGATCACTCCACCTATTACCAGAGAGAATATCACCAATAATATATTATCAGTTTTAATAGCCATTTGTATACCAATTAATAAGGAAGCTAACCCCAGGGCTTGCATAACAATCTTCCCAATTTTTTCAGGAAATTTACTCTTCAAAATAAACCCCACTGAACATCCTAAAAAAATAGCAATTACATTTACTATGGTTCCTCTCATTAATGTTTCTTCCTTTTAAATAATTTAATATTCTAATGTTAATGTTCTAATTGATACTTTGTTTATTATACTCTAAAATATAATAATTTGGAACATATTTGAAAAAACATCTTATTGGTTAGTGTAAACTTTAGTGGTGTAGTTAGATAAAAAAAGAATGCTACTTTTTTGTATTTTTTTTCTCTTTCTTAACTCGATACTATATACTATATACTATATACTTTCTTATTAGTATAATTTTAAATAAAAATGGAAACATGTTATACTTTAATTTGTAAGTTTCAGGTTACAAGTTGCGGTTTACGAGTTTATAGGATAGAAGCCAGGAGACAGAATCCAGAATATTATAAGAGAATAACATGGAATTATAATTTCCGTCATTGTGGAGAGTAATGCAAGCCTGTCCCAGCGAAAGCAGAGGAAGCAATCTCAAAACGAGATTGCCATGAGGAGTACTCAAGTAATGTTGAGTGCTCCTCTCGTAATGGCATAAAACATGATAAACTGACAACCGATTTTTCTCGTCTATAAACTATAAACTAATAACTTATACTAATGCTAACGACTATTCATTATTTACTAACAACTAATTTAAAGGAGCGAATGATTATTTGAAGGAGTTAATTTTAGATAAAAAAAGATTCCTTAAAGGATTAATTATTTCTATAATTATTGGCATTGTAACTACCATAATTATTATTTTTATTACCACTAACCAAAATACCTGGATAAGTCTATCTTATATTAACAAAAAATATCTCTTCTTAGCTTTTGTTCTGATGGTATTTGCTGCAGTGATAGATGCCCTTAGAATAAAAATGACCGTAGAGGCAGTTAATGAAAACATTACTTTTATCGAAGCCCTAAAAGTGTACTATATTAGTAACTTTGCCGGTGGCATAACTCCTTTCTTCTCCGGCACCCTACCCACACAAATATACCTATTCAATAAAGACATAAAAAATAAAATGACTTTAGGTAAGGCTACTATGGTTGCTACCCTTATGCCTTTAATTAAGACCTTAGTTTTTACTATTTTTACCCCTGTAATCTTCTTTGTCTTTAAAAGAACAATTACTAATTACACTATTCTTTCTACAATCCTTATCAATGGAGCTATCTTAATTTCTCTGTTTTTTCTCTTTTTGTTTTTTCTGGCGATAAAATATCCAGAAAAGATGATAAAAATAATTCTAAAAATTCAACATTTTCCCTATATCTTGAAATTTTCTAAAAAAGACGCTATATTACGCTTATTCAATAAAATAATTCTGGAAATCAAAGAATATCATAAGAGCTTTTATCTATTAAAAGAAAATTGGATTAAATTATTATTATCTACCTTCTATACTATTATCTTTTGGAGCACTTTTTTCTTAGTAGCCCCTATGCTTCTTTGGGGATTTAACCTGAACTTTAATTTCTCTCTTGTATTAGTAATGCAAGTTATATTTTATTTTATTCTACCTTTTATGCCCACCCCGGGCGGCAGTGGGACAGCAGAAGCAGGTTTTGCCTCATTATTTTCTTTCTTTGTCCCTCTTCACTTTTTAGGTCTCTTTGTAGGGATCTGGAGATTTATAGTCTTTTACTTCAATTTGTGTATCGGGGCTATAGTTCTTTTGGTAGAAATTAAAAGGTTAAAAAAGAAAAAACAAGAAGCTGAAATAAAGTAATTATATTTCTTCTTCTTTTATTTTTCTCTTAGCTCTAGTTCTAATTCCTCTAAAGGATTTAATAATTTGATCGATTCCCAGGGCAATTATCAATATTGGCCAAAATTTCCAGATATTTTCTGATATTACAAAATCGAAAAAATATTTAGCTAAAAAGATAGTTCCTATTGCTATTAATATTACTCCAAAAAGAATAGATTTATTTTGCCATATTTCTTTAATTCCCCAAATAAGTAAAATCACTGGCCATAAATTCCATACTCTTCCCCATATTTCTAAATCAGTAAAATTTTCAACTATAAAAATAATGCCAACAGCTAATATTATCAATCCGAAAACCCAATTTCCTTTGCCTTCTTCACTTGCACTCATTGTTCTTCCTCCTTTAATATTTTCTTTCTCTTTAATAAGCGAATTTTCTTTGCTTCCTGCCAAATATATTCCAGGTCATAAAAATCCCTTTTCTCTTTGGAAAATATATGAACTATTACATCACCGTAATCCAATAATATCCATCCTGTCTCAGGCTTGCCTTCATAATGCAGTAATCTAATTTTATTTTCTTTTAATTTCCTCGTAATAAAATTGCTTATTGCTTTTAGTTGAGGTTCTGAACCACCACTGGTGATTACAAAATAATCCGCAATTAGTGTTAATTTGCTTATTTTTAATATTGCTGTGTCTTTTGCTTTTTTATCTTCGGCAGCTGCTGCAGCCATTTTTGCAATAGCTAATGAGTTTTTATCCAAAACACCACCTCTTTTTAATTAGTCGTTAGTGAATAGTCGTTAGTATTTAGTTAGCTAGTTATCCAGTTTATCAGTTGGCCAGTAAGTTTTATCTAATGTAATATGTGACATGTAATAAGTAACCTGTTTTTGTAAATCTAGAACTATAATCTCATTACTCATTACATATTACTCATCACTGTATCCTCTACGCTATACGCTCCACGCTAATCAATCATATCCTTTCCTAATATTATAACTAAATCTAAATCATTCTGGGTTTGATATTCTTTAACAATCTCAAAATCGTTAAATAGTTTTTTAAATTCATTATCTAAATTTACCTCTTTTGAGTAAACTATAATTTTAGTTTGTTCATAATCAAAATTGTCTGCATTTCCAATATTTACGATTTCAAATCCCTGCAATTCTAGATCTTTAGCTATTTTGCGGGCAATACCCGACATAGCATTTCCATTTAAAACTTCTACTTTTACACCACTATTTTTACCATAGATCAGTGACTTTACCCTTTGCTGAACTTCTTCCACATTAGGTTCTAAGTAGCTAACTCCCTCAATGTAAACTGGCTTGCCCTGAACGGTTTCAACCCCAAACTTCTCTTGATTTACACCTCTGAACAAATTAGCTAAAGCAATAGCATCTTGTGTTTTTATATTAGTCTCTATATATCCTTTCATCCCTTCAGATATCTGCGGAATCTTAGTTATAGAATCAAATTTCATCATTTTTTTTATTACCGCTAAGGCTAATTTTTGTTGCCTTTTTATTCGGCCTAAATCTCCCAGTTTATCGTGCCTGAATCTTATGTACTGCAAAGATTTTTCCCCATCTAATATTTGCTTCCCCGGGTAAAGATTTATTTCTACTCCTCCTGCTTTGTCCACATAATGCATCTCTTTTTCTATATCAATCTCCACCCCACCTAACTCATCAATAATATTAACAAATCCGTTAAAATCTACCACTGCATAAAAATGAATCGGTACATCTAAAAAGGAGCTAACAGTTTTAGATATTAATTTTTCTCCTCCAAAGGCATAGGCATGATTTATTTTGTCCATTCCTCTTCCTGGAATTTCCACCCTGGTATCTCTGGGAATGGACAGGATAAGGACATCTTTAGTTTTAGGGGAAATACTTAAAAAAACAATAGTATCCGCACGTCCGTGGTTTTCAATCTCATCACAGCCCACAATTAAGATATTTACTCGATTGTAAGACATTATGTCAGAACTGAAGGGAAATATTCCAAGATATTTTAATAAAAAAATTAGTACAACTATTAATAGGACAGAAAACATAATTAAGATTACTTTTTTTTCTTTTTTCTTTTTTAGCTCTCTCCCTTTGTTTCTTCTTATCCTTTCCCCTAAATTATTTTCATGCATTAAACAAAAACCACCTTGTTTAGAATATTGTTCCTGGCTTCAATAGAAATTGGATGAATTAATGAACCTTTGCTGATTAAAGAGATCAACCCTTTATCCAGAGCCATTAATACTGCTCCATCTAAATCTTTTTCTGCAATTTTTCTTACTTCTTCCACTCCGTTCATATTCCTTAAAGGTTCAATCTTATCACTCAGATAAATTATCTTATCTAAAAGGGACATTTGAGCTGCACCGGTACTATGTGCTTTTATTGCTTTTAAAATAACAGGATCTTGAATGTTAAATTCCTTTTTTGCAATAGCTGCTCCTACCAAAGGGTGTAACAATTTAGGAATTTTTTGAATAATTTCATCGAGTTCTATGCTATACTTTAAAACCATCTTTTCCAAACTCTTATAATCTAAATCTTTGGCACAATCATGTAATAATCCGGCAACTTCGGCTTTATCTGCATTGTAATTATATTTTATAGCTAATCTGCGAGCTATTTTCGAAGTATTAACCGAGTGTTTTAATCTCTCTTCGCCCAGCATCTCTTTTAATCTTAATGTTATCAAATCGATATCCACTCTTATCTCCTATCTCTTGTTTTAAGAGGCTCCTGGTATAAAATGTAACATCTTGTGCCAGGCACTAAATGTTACATTTTACGATATAATCCTTTTTTGTAGATATATTTTTCTACTTCATGGGGGAGTAGATATTTTATGCTTTTTTCCTCTCTCACTCTTCTTCTGATATCTGTAGAAGATATAGACAAGGCAGGAATTTCCATAATTTTAATAATTTTTTTAAATTTTTGGTTTAATTTATTTAAATCATATCCCGGTCGGGTTACAGCTACAAATTGACAGAGTTGAACTAATTCCTCACTTTTATACCAGGAATCTATCTCTAAAAAAGCATCTGCCCCGGTGATGAAAAATATTTCAACCCCGTGATTATATTTTCTTAAAAATTCTTTAACAGTATCTATGGAATAAGAAGGTCCCGGCCTATTGAGTTCAACTTTAGATACTTTAAAAAATTGGTTATTGCTGGTAGCCAGGTCAGTCATTAAATATCTATGTTCGGAGTCAGATATATTATTTTCTCTTTTGTGGGCAGGTTTACGACAGGGTACAAATATTATTTTATCTAATTTAAATTCAACCCTTGCTTCTTCAGCTGTAAATAAATGTCCGTAATGTATGGGGTCAAATACTCCACCCATTATTCCTAAATGTTTAATTCTCCCTTTCTCTTTAAAAATTATTCTTCCTCCATCTTTGGTTAGCCAGTTAACTAAATTACGGTTGTGGTTTCTCTTCTGATATGCTTTCTTCAGCTTTTATTTCTATTTCACTCTGTTCGGGTTCTTTCTCTTTCTCACCCTCTACTTCTCCGTCAATTACCATAAAAGCGATATCCTTTTCCGGATAGCTCCAGCTCTCTATCTTATCTCCATCTTCAAATCTAACTTCTATTCGCGAAGGATAGCCAAAACCAAAATACCCTTTTCTTTCTAAAGCCTGTTGGTAGGGGAGTGATTTTACTTTCTCCAACTGAAGCCACAGTTTTTCTTCTCTTTCTTTCAACCTTAAAGAACGATAAATTTTGGCTAATTGCACGTAAGAGCGCCAATATGGTGAGGGATGGCCAAAGGAGATTGGATTAGCAGTTTCTTCTATATCGATAACTTTTTTATAATTTTCTATAGCTAAATTGTTAAACTGCCAGGTGCTTTTTTCTCCTAAAAGTCGATAAGTTTCACCTATCCAGTAAAAAGCCTCCAATAAATTCGGTTCTATACTGCCCACTCTTTTAAAATAAGGGACAGCACTTAATAAACTGTTTACAGAAGGAGCGTCTCCTTTAAAAAGATATTCTTCCGGATTTCCAATTATTTTAATTCCCTCATCTAAATAATCATTTGCTTCATCTGACTGAACCCGCGAAGTGCTCTTAAAACTACCTATTAAATTCCGAAAGGCGTATTGATTTCCAGTGTTAATTCTTAAAACTTCTTTCCATTGTTCTATTGCCTGGTTGTAAGCACCGGTCTGTTTATATACTTTCCCCAACCAGTAATGAGCATTCTCAAAATCAGGGTTTAGCTCTATAGCTTTTTGATAATGTTGTTCAGCCATCTCATATTTTTCTTGAATGAAATATTCATACCCATTTTTGTAATAGGTCTGATAATCCTGGGCATAAATTATTGTACTGCCAAAAATTAAGATTAAAAATGGGACCAATAAGTTTAGACCGGTTTTATGAAAATATTTTTCCATTATTATTGCACCCTCCCCGCTTTATTCTTGTTAATATTCCTTCTTATAGGCAGGCGGAACACCTGTCCTACTAATTAGAATTATTTAATTGTAAAAGTAAGCAACCAGAATCATCTTATGATTCTTTCAGCTTCTCCACATAATTCATTCTTAAATTTGCCAGTAAATTTTCGATCCGCTTAAAATCTTCCGGGTTTAAATCGTCTCTAATCTGATCATATAAAAACGCTACGGTATCTATAGCAACTTTAGCTTTTTTTAAATCTTTATTAATTTCTTTAGTCTCAGTATTCATAATGAGGCCCAAATACTCCCAGGCTTTTCCACTCAACATACTTATAAACCAAACAAAAAGAACAGGCAAATCGGGTTCTTTAAAACCTTCTTCTTGTTTTTTTTCTTCTTCTTTAGCTTTTTCTTTTGTCCCTTCTTTTTCCTCTTTCTGCGCCTTTTTCTCTTTTATCTCTTCCTCTTTTTTTGTTTTACTATCTCTCGCTTCTTCTTCCTTTTTCATAATTACTATTCTTCTCCCCCCTTATAAAAATATTTACTCGTATATCGTATTTCGTATATAATTGGTTAATTGGTTACTTGGTTATCTAGTTAATGAATTGATATCAAACCAGTTAACTAGCAAATTAAAATAACTGGTAAACTGGATAACTAATATCCTATCCGCTATCCAATCTTCTGGTTTCTAATTTCTATCTTCTTCTTTCTTAACTATATACTAAATACTAATTTGGCTCCTGGCTACTGATTTTTATCTTTTATTTTCTTAACTAGCTAACCAGGTAACTAACTAACCATCTAACTCTTTCCTTATCACTCATTACTCATCACTTATTACTTATTACTGTATTTCAGTCTGTGTAGTCATTCAAGCTAATCACACAATAAGAAACTGCTCCCTCTCTTTTGCCAATAAAACCCATCTTCTCATTAGTTGTAGCTTTAATATTCACCTTTTCAGAAGATATTTTTAAAACTTGAGCTATATTATTTTTCATGCTTATAATAAAGGATGCAATTCGTGGTTCTTCTAATACTACAGAAACATCTATATTGTTTATGGTGAGTTTCTTTCCTTTTAATATTTCATAAGTATTTTCCAATAACTTTAGACTAGAAATATCTTTATATTGTTCATCATTATCCGGGAAATGCCGGCCGATATCTCCTTCTCCTGCTGCTCCCAATAAAGCATCTATTAGAGAATGAATTAAAACATCGGCATCTGAATGTCCATCCAACCCCTTTTGATATGGAATAACTTCTCCTCCTAAAATTAGTTTTCTCCCCAATATTAAAGGATGGACATCATATCCAAAACCTATTCGCATGAATTTACCTCACTTTATTAGTTACTTAGTTATATGGTTAGTTGGTTAACTGGTTAATTAAAGAAATGCAGATTGGCTGACGAACCAGCTAACTAGTTAACTAACTAACCAACTAACTAAACAGTATGCACTACCCAGATTGATTTATATTCTGATTTTAATTTTAAATAAATTTTTAAAGCCTGCCCTTTATTCTGAGCTATTCCAAAAACAGTAGGGCCGCTGCCGGACATGAGAGCACCCAAAGCACCCTCTTCTATTAATCTATCTTTAATTTTTCCGATTTCCGGGTATTTTTTAATTATCAACTCCTCAAAGGAATTAAATAGATTTTTAGCGATTCCTCGAACCTCGCCTTCTTTTAAGGCTTCAAGCATGGTTTTAGTATTATTCTTCTCCCTCTTAATCAGGCTTAAATCAAGATTATCATAGGCCCACTTGGTAGGTATTTCAAACCCAGGATTTATTATTATAATCCACAGTGGTGGATTGACCGGAGATAGAGGAGTTACTTTTTCTCCTCTATGGTAAGCAAGAGCAGTACCATTCTGGATACAAAAAGGGACATCCATCCCCAACTCTTCTCCCATTCCCCTTAAATCTTCATTACTTAAATTTAAAGTAAAAAGCTTATTTATGCCTACTAAAATAGAGGCAGAATTAGCAGAACCACCCGCCATCCCGCTGGCTAAAGGAATTTTTTTATCAATTTCTATCTTAACTCCCTTTATTATTCTATATCGGTTAAGAATCTTTTCTGCTGACCTATAAGCTAAACTTTGCGCATCAATGGGAACCTGAGGATGATTACATTTTATCTTTATCCCTTCTTTCTCTTCTTTAATAAATACCCTATCATTGAGGTTAATAGATTGCATTATGGTCTCAATATTATGATATCCATCCTGACGTTTTGCCAGTATATTTAGAGTCAGATTTATCTTGGAATAGCTATCTATTTCAACTTCTTTCATAATTTAAACTTAAATCCAGTTCCTTTCTTTAAAAAATTCTCTGCTACAATTATATCAAAAGGAGTAGTTATTTTAATATTTTCCTCTGAACCTATTATTAATTTTACCTTATTTCCGTATCTTTCTACAATCGCTGCATCATCTGTAGCCAAATATTTATAGTTATAGGCCTGATTATAAGCCGGTAAAATTAGATCATATTTAAAGGTTTGAGGAGTTTGAGCCCTCCATATCTCTTCTCGATTAAGTGTTTTATTTACAAAAAAATCTTTTCCGCATTTTTTTACAGTATCCTTAATAGGAATAGCAGTAATCGCAGCTCCATATTCCTGTGCTGTTTCAATTGAATCCTGGATGATGGTTTCTTCAATTAAAGGGCGGGCACCATCGTGAATTACTACTATATCTGTATCCTTATCTAACGCCTTAAGGCCATTATATATTGAATCTTGTCTGGTTTCTCCTCCGTCGACTAATTCTTGAACCTTAGAATAATTGTATTTTACTATTATATTTCTACTACACAGCTCCTTTTCCTCGCTATTAACTGTAAGATATATTTTATCAATTAATTTACATTTTTCAAATTTTTCAATGGTATAGGCTAAGATTGGCTTGCCAAAAATAGGAATAAAGGACTTACTTATCCTGGCATTCATTCTCTTACCTTTGCCGGCAGCTGCAATTAAAGCTACTATTTTCATCTTTTTCCATCCGAATTTATTAAATTAGTCGTTAGTATAAAACGAGTTTATAGTTTATAGTTTTTAGTTTTTAGATAAGAGAAATCGGTTTACAGTATGCAATTAAAAAATTAAAGCGAAAAGTTAAAAATCATAATTTAAAACTAAAAAACTATCTACTCGTATATCGTATATTGCATTGCGTATCGCGTTTACTCCCCTCTCGCCCTAACCCTCTCTCTCGGAGGGGAGAGGGAATAAAGAATAGATATATTTTCAATTATTTCTTATACTATTACTATGAGCTATAATACGGTACGACTCACGAGATACGAGATACGAATTTATTTTAATTCTGTCTCTCCCTCTTCACTATATGCTATATACTAAATACTATATACTAATTAATTGGTTAATTTTCTAATATTGTAAAAGTTACCTCCAAATATCCCTCTATAACCATATCTGTTTCGATCTTAGAAATTAGCAAGTTCTCTTCTTCTTCCTTTTTC
>NMQN01000290.1 GCA_003575245.1 Candidatus Atribacteria bacterium 1244-E10-H5-B2
GTACTACCGACTGGTATTATTATCCTATCATCTCTTTCAAGATAATTTTTGACATCTGTCCATTTCAATTCTTGAAGCTTATTATTTTTCACAATATCTACTCCTTTCTAAATAAAGTGTTTTATTATAATCCTAAGTAAGCTTTTTTTATATGTGGATTTTTAAGCATTTTGCCTCCGTCGTCTTCTAAAGTTATGGAACCATTTTCTAATAGATAAGCTCTACCAGCTACCTCTAATACTTGAGAGACATGTTGCTCAACTATTATTATAGTTAATCCATGTTTGTTTAATCTTTTGATAGTTTTAAAAAGTGACGTAACAAGGTTAGGTGCCAAGCCGAGTGAAGGTTCATCTAAAAGAAGTAATTTAGGTTTTGACATTAACGCTCGAGCAATGGCTAACATCTGACTTTCCCCCCCTGACAAAGTTCGAGCTTCCTGATTCTTCCTTTCAAAGAGTATTGGAAAAAATTCAAAAGTTTGTTTTAATAAATCTTGGCGGAAGATTCGAATGTTTTTTAAATAATTTCCTATCTCAAGATTTCCTAAAACCGTCAATTTAGGAAAAAGTCTTCGTCCCTCTGGTACTAATGCAATCCCTTTTTTAACGATATCATAAGAAGGAAGACGATCGATTCTTTTGCCCTCATAAAATATCGATCCCTTTTTAGGTGTTAATAAACCCATTATAGTACGCATTATAGTTGTCTTCCCGGCACCATTAGGACCAATTACAGCCAATAATTCCCCTCGTCTAATATTTAAGGAAATATTCCATAGAACTTTAGTTTCTCCATAATATGCGTCAATAGATTTTATCTCTAACATTTTTTTAACATCTCGATTTGTTATTTTGATTTTTGAAATTTATACTGATCACCAAGATATGCTTTAATTACTTCTTCATTTTTTGTTACCTCTTCCGGTCTTCCTTGAGCAATTAATCCTCCATGATCCAAAACTAGAATCCGGTCGGCTACATTCATAACAGCTTTCATTACATGTTCCACCATAATAATTGTCAATCCTTCGAGGCTTACTTTCCTGATAATATTAAGAAATTCATCAACTTCTGTTGAATTAAGACCAGCAGCTACCTCATCCAATAGAAGTAATTTAGCACCAGTGGCCAGGGCTTGAGCAAAGCCTAATCTCTTTTTATCTGCGATAGGTATTCCTCCTGCTATTTTACTAATTTTGCTGGCTAATCCCATAATCTGAGAGATATTAATAGCATACTCTTCGGCATCTTTACAATTATTATGGCGTAATAAAGCTGCTGTAACAATGTTCTCTAAAACTGTAAGGGTAGATAATGGCCTTACCACCTGAAACGTTCGGCCTATACCTAACTGACAAATCCTGTGTGGTTTTAAATTAGTAATATCTCGATCTCGGAAATAAATGTGCCCTTCATCTGGTCTTAAAAAACCTGTAATAAGATTAAAAAGAGTTGTTTTCCCAGCACCGTTAGGACCTATTAATCCTATAATTTCTTTTTCCTGGGCTTGGAAAGAAACCTGATTAACTGCTTTGACTCCACCAAAACTTTTTGAAACTTCTCTTATTTGAAATATAATATTAGATTTTTGCATAGTCTACTTTCCTCCTCTTACTCTGTTATCCTTGCCAATATTATATTTTGCATATATTTTAGTTAATATCCCTATAATCCCTTGTGGTGCAGATGTACCTATTATTAGAATAATCGATCCAGCGAAGACGATGCCAAGACCTGCAAATCGTCCTCCAAATGTTGCGCGGAAGTATTCCCATAATGGCATGATAATAGCAGCCCCGATTAACGGACCGAAGAGGGTTCCTTTTCCACCCGCAACCGCTATAAGCATAAAGATTATAGAATTATTAAGCGACATAAGGTCGTTTGGGTGTATATAAAGAACATACTGGGCATAAAAAGTACCTCCTATGGCCACTAAAGAAGCAGAAATTGCGAAAGTGTATGATTTATATAAGGCTGTATTGATACCGAGTGCTTCTGCCATCGTTTCATCTTCTCTAATTGCGATGGAGTACTTTCCAATTTTTGATCTGCTGATTGAGTAGGTAATAAACATTCCAATAATTAAAAAGCCGAGAATAATATAATAATAGGGGATTTTACTAAAAAAGATAAAATTAACAGGGTTATCTTGAAAAGGGATAATAATACCTCTCGAACCATCAACCCATTTCCAAGTAAGGAATAAGACTCTGATAGTTTCAGCAAACCCAATAGTGAAAAATACAAAATACGGGCCCTTCATCCGCAATGAAGGGTAACCCAAAATAATGGCTAAAACACCAGCAAATACAGCACCTATTATCATTCCTATCCAAAGTGAAATGCCAAATTTAAGGAATAAAATAGTAGAAGTATACGCCCCTATGCCATAATAAGCTGCATGTCCTAAAGAAACCTGCCCGCAATATCCACCCACAATATTCCAGGCATTCCCTAAGAAAGCATAGAGCAATACAGTAATTGCAATATCTAAAAAATAAGGATTTTTCATAAAAATTGGCAAGAGGAGTAGAATAATTAGAGAAAATATAATAAAAAATATATTATAAGGCAAAAGATTTTTTTTCACTCTGTAACTCCTCCGAAAATACCTCCCGGTTTAAAGCATAAAACCGCTAAGAAAATTACAAAAGAAACTGCCATCTTATACTCTGGTGAGATTAGATAGGCGCTTACTGATTGAGCTATTCCGATAATTAATCCCCCTAAAATGGCTCCATTGAGCTTTCCTAATCCTCCCAAGACACAAACTATATATGCTGTCAAAGCAAAGGGAAAACCTACTTTTGGGAATACAAAATAAAAAGTCATAAGAGATGCACCTGCCACTCCTGTTGCAGCAAGACCTAATCCGAAGGTAATACGGTAAATATTATGAATATTAATCCCCATCAAAGCGGCTGCTTCCCGATCTTGAGCAGTAGCCTTGATTGCTTTACCAATTTCTGTACGATTTAGAAAAAGGTGGAGCACTAAAGCCATTAAAAGAGCAATAGAAAACGCAACAAGTCGAGAAAAAGAAATAAATATTTCACCTATACGAAAAGTCAAAGTACCGTATATGACAGGAATAGCCCGCCAATTAGAGGACCAAAATAATAGGGCAAGGCTCTCTAAAAGCATCATTAGGCCAAAGGTAGCACACAACCGACTAATCCAGGGACTATCTAATGTTCTTTCGATTAGAATCATTTGAAGTATATAACCTACTATAAACATTATTACAGCTACCAGAGGTAAAGCTATAAGAGGATCAAATCTAAACATGGAATAGGCAAAAAAGGTAATATACATTGAAAGCATAACCATAGCACCATGTGCCCAATTAATGATGCGCATTACCCCCCAAATAAGACTAAGTCCGATTGCGATCAAAGAGTATATACCACCAAGCAAAATACCATTAACAATCGCTTGTAAAATTTCTCTCATCTCCTTCCTTAATAATTTATATTAAAGTTGTTGCAATTTTTTTCTTATAAAAAAGCTTTTCTATATTTGAAGTATTTTTATTAATTATATGCAGGATAAAAAGGATGGAACCTAGGTGAAATATTCTCTCCAGACTCCATCCTTCAATCCTTTCGTAGATACAATCACCCTTTTAACGTTCAGACCATTCAGGCATTGGGAAAATAAAATCAGTAGATGCAATATCATAAGGGAAAACAGTCTTAAATTCTTGGTCTTGTATCTGGACTATACAGGGAGTTCCTAAAATGTTCTGACCAGTTTCATCGAATTTAACACCATTCCAAGTCATGATAATTTTCTCTGGTGGTACATAAATATTTGCTAATGCCTCTCGGATTTTTTCTTTATCTGTTGAACCCGCTTCTTCTATAGCATAATAAAGCACCAT
>NMQN01000029.1 GCA_003575245.1 Candidatus Atribacteria bacterium 1244-E10-H5-B2
ATGGTGATAATGATGACAAGCGGTTAAAACTTTATATTGATTGGTAGTAAGTAGTCCTTTGGATTCGGCCTGGAAAAAGACATTAATAATCTCATTATTAAAAGATTCTAATTCTTCTTGAGAAATTATTATTTCCCCTTTCCCCTTTCCGATAAATCCCCCGGAATAGCAGGTATCAAGAATAACTACTTTTGTTCCAGGGATAGCACTTAGAGCATTTTCTAATTCATCTACGCTGATGAATGAAGATATTGAAGTAGAATCAGCTGGACAAAGATAAGAAGTACCTTCCCCTCTATATCCATGTCCACTATAATAAAAATAAGATACGTCATAGTCATCTGCTCCAGAGAAAGTAGAAGCAATCCCCTGTAAGATATTTGATCTTGTCGCCTGCCAGTCTTTTAAATCATTAATAGTAGAGAATTCGGTATCTGAGGGTCCGAATCGACACTGATTAAAAATTTGAATCATTCTATCTACATCATAAGGTGGACCGTATAAGTCGTCATCATCATCACCATAAATATAATCACCGACTCCTACACAAAGGGCCCGATATACTATCTCATTAGTGATTATAGTCTTGGTCGTTGAATCCGTAGCTCCATCGTTATCGATTATCGTAAGCTCAACATTATAACTTCCCGCAGAAACAAAAGTATGAGATATTGTTTCTCCACTTCCTGTATTCCCATCTTTAAAGTCCCACTCATAGCTTATGATACTTCCATCACTATCAGATGAGTTTGATGCATTAAAGGATACTCCCAGAGGTACTTCACCCGATACCGGGCTAGCGGTAAAACTTGCTATGGGTGCTTGGTTAGGAGGCTCGGTTACCACAATAGTAAAGCTCTGAGTAATATCCAAGTCTCCATCAGATATCTTCACAATAACTGCAGAATTTCCTTTAGCAGTAGGAGTCCACTTAATCAATCCGTTAGCAGAATTTATGGTCATACCACTAGGTTTAGCAGCCAGAGAGTAAGCCAGGATATCACTATTAGGGTCAGTAGCATTTACATTGTAAACATATTCTACCCCAACAGTTGCAGTGGTAATCGGGTATGAGGTTAAAATCGGTGCTTGATTTGGCGGTGTGAGACACCCAGTAAGTAAAGTTAAAAATGCCACTAAAGATACTAATATTAAAATTCTTTTATTTAACATTACAATCCTCCTAAAAAATTTTTAAATATCTTTGGGATCAGCCTTTGACATTAAATATTTTAAATTTTTTATACCAGTCACCCTTCCCGATTTTAACTTTCTCTTGGACAAAGCACTTTTCACTGTCCCAGTCTTTTTATTTAGTATTAGATACTCAATTACCGGTTTCAAAAATTACTCCTTGGTTTTCCAAAAGAGTGATGCTGGCATTTGGGCAAGTTGTTCCTAAGTCAGAAGTAAGATTGTTAGGTTTAGAACTACCATTATCAGCAGTAGGCTGCTCAAAGCAAGCTTTTGCGTAAGTAATAGAATCACAATCATTCACTTGTCCGTAATACTCTACCCAAACTGCGGAATAATTATCCATCCGTTGCCAAGAAGCAGGAACCTTTATTTTTCCGATAAATGTCTCATGATTAGTAGATGTATCCACAGCCCAAGCTCCCCACCACTCATTTTCTTGCTCATCAACACCGTATGCCTCTATCCGCAGACAATACGTATGTCCTTCCACCCAATTATACTTCTTCCTACAACTCCAACCTTCGCCCTCTCCAGTAAACCATTCACATGATGCCCCAGGGCCTGGTTCTGCTTCTAATGCATTCCACATGGAAAATATGGCCATTTTTCCTACCCATTCACCTTGCATATAACCATTGGTCTGCAGCCCCATATAACCTATTTCTTCATTCTTGAAATAGAATGAATGTGCCCAGTAATAGGCACTTTGGATGCCTGGGTCTATATCGATAGTTAAAAAAACATCAAAATTATAGAAACCACTACCTGAGGGCTGGGGCCAATCATACCAAATTACTGCCATATGACCAGGGGTTATCTGCTCCTGAGGTGGTAATTGAAATGTAAGTATTTTTATATCCCAATCAAGATTATTATGCTCACCAATCACAAATGGAACCTTCCATAATCCTACCGAAACTGAAAAATCTCCTTGACTCCCCCAATCTTTAGGTATTACAGCAACATTAAATTCATGTGTCCCAGAACCTTTATTTACCAAAAATTCTGCATCCCAAACCGGAGACCAGCCATCCACCATATCGGTATTAAAACTAATATCCAATGTTCCCTGAGTAGATGAAAATAAATTATACTCAACTACTACCGTAAAATCAGTATCCACTCCATCAACTAATCCGGAATCAGGATTAACGCTTATTATATTAATAAAATCCTCTTCAATTGGTGGAGTAGTTGGAGTTCCTCCACAACCTACTAGTGCCAAGACTAAAACCATGACCAAAGCCACTAATAAAATTTTATTTTTCATTTAATCTTTATCCCTTTCTTATTTCCTAGATTCTCTTCCTCTGATGGTTCTTCCAGAGTAGTAACCTCTTCTTCTGATGATTCTTCCGGAGTAGTAACCTCTTCTTCTGATGATTCTTCCGGAATAGTAGCCTCTTCCTCTGAAGGAGAATCTTCTTCCTCTGAAGATTCTTCCGGAGTAGTAACCTCTTCTTCTGATGGAAGTTCTTCTTCTTCTGATGTCGGTTCTTCTGGGATAGTAGCCTCTTCTTCTGAAGGAAGTGCAGGAGTAGTTTGAGTAGGTGAAATCGCATCTTCTTCAGAAGTAACCTCGGCAGAAGAAGGTTCATCTTCTCTAGCAGTCACTTCCTTATCCTCTAAACAATCAACTACCCCTTCTTCAATACTTAACGCATCTTCTCCTTCTCTAATTCGGTGAATGATCTCGGAATTTATCTCAGAGACAGGTAGGCCATTCTTTTTAGCGTAAGCAATGACATTTACCAAAGTCATCATATCTCTCGGGCTATAATCTTTCTTCAATAAATCTTTAGTAATGACCTTAGCAGAGGTAGCAGAGATCTCCAGATTAAGCAAATTAGATAGAGCAGTGGTTGCACCTGCTGCTTCCTCAATCCCCTTCTCGTCTTGAAGGGCCTCGACAAAGATATCGGTTACCATATCTTCAGGGATATTATAAGTAAGACCCTCCTCTAAAATTTCTATGGCCTCATTTTTATCCTTTATATTAGCCCCTTCTGAAATAGCCTCTTCCACCAGGTATTTAGCAAACTGTAAATTTTCAGATTTCTCCTCAAGGCTCAAGATTATTTTATCCGGGGAGACTCCCTTAGCAAAACCTTCTTTGGCTTTATTTATAATGGAGGAAGTGGGTAAACCATCTTCTGCCAATTCATTTAACAAAGAGAATATACCTATTACAGTGTATATGTTTATCTTCTTCTCTAAACTTTTCTGGATAATCTCTTTGGTATCCTCTAGGGATATACCAAATTGTACCGCTTTTTCGGCTTCTTTTAATATTCGGTTGGCTTGAAAAGAAGATATATTAGGATAAGAATCAATTATTTCTGAAATCTGCTTTAGAGATGTAATAGTTTCAGTCCCTTCAGCCCATATAAAAAAAGGGTAAATAAAACAGGTTACAAAAATTAGTGTCATAATAAAGAAAATTTGGGATTTACAAAGACAATTCTTCATTTTTATCCTCTACCTTGTTTATATATAAAACGGTATTCCTGCTACCAAATCCATCATCAGCATAAATTTTGGCATTGGGATCAGGGACCCATTTAGCATCATCTACTACCAGCATATATTCATATCTTCCCGGTTTTAGACTGATTTTGCCGGTCCAAATACCATCACCTTCGGGGTCTTCCAATTTGTTGGCACTTATACTCCAGCCATTA
>NMQN01000357.1 GCA_003575245.1 Candidatus Atribacteria bacterium 1244-E10-H5-B2
ACAAAAATGGAACTTTATTGAAGGTTGGCAAAATAATGCATTCTTATCCCCACTGCTGGCGTTGTAAAAAACCGGTAGTATTTCGGGCGACCGAGCAATGGTTTGTTAATATCGAAGCTTTTCGTGATTTAGCCCTAAAAGAAATAGAAAAGGTTCAATTTGTTCCTTCCTGGGGTAAGGAAAAAATATACGGTATGGTGGAGAACAGAACCGACTGGTGTATTTCCCGCCAAAGAGTATGGGGAGTGCCCTTACCGGTTTTCTACTGTAAAGGATGCGGTGAAATTATAGTAAATGAAGAAACCATAAATTCGGTTAAAAAATTGTTCCTGGAAAAAGGTTCAGATTCCTGGTTTACCATGTCAGCCAAAGAAATTCTACCTAAAGATTATCAGTGTCCTCACTGCCAGGGTAAAGATTTTGAGAAAGAGAAAGATATAATGGATGTGTGGTTTGACTCCGGATGCAGTCATGCGGCTGTGCTCAAGAAGAGAGAGGAACTCCACTGGCCGGCGGAAATGTATTTAGAAGGGACAGACCAGCATAGAGGTTGGTTCCAAACCTCACTACTGACTTCGGTGGCTGCTTTTGAAAAGGCACCTTATAAAACTGTTTTGACTCATGGTTTTATTGTTGATGCAGAAGGCAGGAAAATGTCCAAATCCATAGGCAATGTCATTGCCCCTCAGGAGATTATTGAAAAATACGGAGCAGATATATTGAGATTATGGGTGGCCTCTTCTGATTACCGGACAGATATCAGGATCTCTTCTAAGATATTAGATCAATTAGTAGAAATATACCGAAGGGTTAGAAATACCGCCCGGTTTATCCTGGGAAATTTATCAGATTTTAATCCTGATACAGATGTAGTTTCTTATGATAAACTTAATGAATTAGACAGATTGGTCTTACACGATTTTCAAAGTTTGCTGAAAAGAGTAAATGAAAGCTATGATAAGTTTGAATTTCATTCCCTTTATCATGAAATTCATAACTTCTGCGCTATCGATTTGAGTTCATTTTATCTGGATATAATTAAGGATAGGCTGTATACCGCATTTACCGATTCCCAAGAGCGTCGGGCAGCTCAAACAGTATTATATCAAATAATAAATGATTTAGTTAAACTGATTGCACCGGTATTAAGTTTTACCGCAGAGGAAATCTGGCAGTACCTAAGAGAAATTGAAAAAGGAGAAGAAAGCGTTTTTCTTGCCCCCTGGCCGGAAGTAAATGAAAATTATAGGGATAGAGATTTAGAAAAAAAGTGGGACAACATCTTAAAAATCAGAAAAGATGTTTTAAAGGCCCTGGAAATAAAAAGAGGGGAAGGCTTTATCGGTAATTCTTTAGAAGCGCAGGTAAATATTTATACCGAAGATAAAGAAGTTTATGATTATTTAATCTCCTTTAAGGAGCAGCTGGAAACCATATTTATCGTTTCTAAAACAGAAATAGTTCGCGGAGAAGGAGAAAAAGGCCTTTCTTCTGACGCCTATAGGGGTGTTGAATTTCCAGATGTTAAAGTACTGATAACCAGGGCACCAGGCAAGAAGTGTGAAAGATGCTGGTGTTACAGCGAGACAGTAGGAGGAGACCAAAAATATCCGACTATTTGTGAAAAATGTGCTAAAGTAATGCATAAACATTTTGAGGAGTAAAAGAAGTACCATGGGATTTATAGTTTTCACCATATTTATTATATTATTTGATCAGGCAAGTAAATTTTACATTCAGCACAGCATGCAAATAGGAGAGTCCATACCTGTAATTGAAGGGATATTTCATATTACTTATATAGAGAATCCATATACCTCCTTCGGGTTTTTAAAATATCAAACAATATTCTTTGTAGCAGCGGCATTAATTTCCCTAATTTTGGTCATTTTAATTTACAAAAAAGTAATTTTTAAAAAAGACCCTTTTATGTACATCCCTTTAACGCTTATCCTGGGCGGTGGAGTAGGTAATCTTATTGATCGGGTGAGAACTGATGGAAGGGTAATAGATTTTATAGATTTTAGAATCTGGCCGGTTTTTAATTTTGCCGATTCGGCGATAGTGTGCGGAATGTTAGTATTATTGATTCATGTTTTGTTCCGTGCCCCGGAAAAAGAAGATGAGGAAGAAGAGGAAGAATATATAAAGAATATTAAAAAATATGAAGAAGAAGAAAAGGAGTAATTTTTAATGTATAGAATTTTATTTACTATTGGTTCATTTCCCATCTATTCTTACGGAGTGATGATTGCTTTAGCTTTTATTACAGCCATTCTTTTTGCTATGAAAGAAGCAAAAAGGATTGGAGAAAACCCGGAGAGAATTTTAGATATAAGTTTATATGTTATTTTAGGCACACTAATAGGAGGAAGATTAGGCTATGTGATATTTCATCTTGACTATTATCTAAAAAATTCTATTGAAATATTATATTTTAGACAGGGTGGATTAAGCTTTTTAGGAGGATTTTTAATAGCTTTTTTCCTATGTTGGTTGTATTTCAAAAGAACTAAGCTTTCATTTTGGAAATATGCTGATATTGTTGCCCCCTCCATTGCTATCGGAATAGGGATTACAAGGATAGGTTGTTTTTTAAATGGCTGTTGTTATGGTTTGGTGTCAGAAAAATATGGACTCAAGTTTCCTGCTTTGAATATGCCTCCTGCCTATTTACAGCAATTAAAAGATGGATTAATTGCCTCCGGAAGTTCTTATACACTTCCGGTAATTCCTACACAACTTTATTCTTCTTTGTACGCTTTTTTAATATTTTTTATTCTTCTGGGGATTAGAAAATATAAAAAATACGATGGATATTTGTTTTTGAATTTTTTAGTATTATATTCAATATCTCGTTTCATAATAGAATTTTTTAGATTTTACGGAGATATTTATAAATTGTTTAATTATTTTACTGTTACTCAAGCTATTTTGATAGGTGTTATATTAGTTTCCCTGGTGTTTATGAATATTTTGAAGAAGAAAAGTAAAAAACATAACTAGCGTGAAGCATGGAGCGTGGAGCGAATATAAAAACAGTAACAAGTAATGTGTGATTTGCAATGTGTAGGGGCACGATGCATCGTGCCCACAATAACCAAAAGACCATAAAAAAAGCAGGGCACAATTCATTGTGCCCCTACACTTGAATCCTGATTTCTTAACGCGATACGATATACTAACGACTATTCACTATTCACTAACGACTAATTTAAAAAACTTGTCAAAGGACCGTTCCCTAACAAATGACAGAAAAAGAAAAAAGTTTAATATTCACAGGCGAAGAAAAAATCAGAATCGACCTCTATTTAACCCAGAAAGAAATATACCCTTCCAGATCCCAGATTCGGAATTTAATCACCCAGGGCAAGATCAGAGTAAATAACAACACGGTTAGGCCAAGCTATATCTTGAAAAATGGGGATGTGATAGATTTAGCCCTATCCGAAAATAAAGAATTAAAGATTAAGGCAGAAGCCATCCCCTTAGATATAATCTACGAAGATGAACATCTGGTGGTGGTTAATAAACCGGCCGATATGATTGTTCACCCTGCGGGGAAAATTCGTTCCGGTACCCTGGTGAATGCCCTGCTTTACCATTGCCAGGATTCCTTATCGGGGATAGGCGGAGTGATCAGGCCGGGCATTGTTCACCGCCTGGATAAAAATACTTCCGGTCTGATGGTAGTGGCAAAAAATGATTTGGCACATCTTGACTTGTCAAGACAAATAAAGGATCATCAGGTAACCAAAAAATATATTGCCTTAGTCCATGGTAACCTGAAAGATGATTCCGGAATTATAGATACACCGATCGGCAGGAGTCTGAAGAATAGAAAAAAAATGGCAGTGACAGCAGAAGGGAAG
>NMQN01000624.1 GCA_003575245.1 Candidatus Atribacteria bacterium 1244-E10-H5-B2
ACTGAAAAAAAAGAAAAATTACCAATAGATTTTCAGGAAGTACCTTCTTCTATGCCTCCTTTGCCAATAATTGCTTTCACTCCTAAGCCGCCAATAAAATCAGAATAAGGTTCCATCCGAATACTGGTTGTTGGGCCAATAACAATGACTTCATACTTATTTCCTTGTTCTTTTACAACAGGACCGGCATGAAAGATTGCTCCTCCCTGAAAATCTATTGGTAATTTTTCTTTTTTTTCAGTAACATCTATCATCTTTAAATGTCCCATATCGCGAGAAGTACAAATAATTCCATTAATATAGACCACATCCCCTATTCTAAGATCTCGAATATCTTCTTCTTTAAGAGCAGTACTTAATTTAACTTCTTTCATCATCAATCCCCCCTAAATAATATTTCTTTTTTACCGTCAGGATAAAGCCTCAAACCACCACGGCGTGCTACCCAACAATGAAAAGATATTCCGATTGGCAAAATAGCTGTATGTGTGCTTACCATTTCAATCTTTACAGCTAAACATGAAGTGTCACCGCCAGTTCCCGCAGCACCAACTTTGAGTGAATTTATTTTTTCGCAAAGTTCTTCTTCTAATTCTTTTAACATCAGATCAGGATTAGAATCTCTCCAGTCTCTTATGCTCACTGCCTGACGAGCTAGTTTGCAGGCTACATCCATTTGACCGCCAATTCCCACTCCGATTACATATGGTGGGCATGGTTTTCCTCCAGCAGCTAACGCAGTCTCTATTACTAATTTCTTAAGTCCTACATAATTTTTACCCAGCTGAGCAGTAGTCATAATTTTCATTGCATTACCAAGCTCTGCTCCACACCCTTTAAAACTTAAAATATGCTCTACATAGTTTTGTCCTTTAACAAATTTAATTTCAAAATTTGGAACTCCAATACCTGAATTATCTCCCGGATTTTTACGGGTTAACGGGTGAACCATACTAGGTCGTAAGTAGCCATTTTTAGTCGCCTTAGTAAGTGCTTCTGTATAAATATCTTTAAGTTCTTTGATCTCTTCTAAGTTTACATTCTCACCAAAAGAAATATAAATTGTTGCATAACCTGGGGATTGACAAATAGGTTTACTTAGTTTACTTGCCATTTTAGTATCATCTAACATGGTTTGCAACATACTTTTTGCAGTATCATTTTTTTCTTTTTTCAGAGTTTGTTGAAGAAGATCTTTTACATCAGGAGCAATATTTAAGCAAGTATCGACAATTAAATTGTAAATTTCTTCTTGTAACTTTTCTTCATTCCAATACATCTTTTCCCTCCATTTTTATTTTTTTGAAAACAATTGATTAACATTAACCATCATCAGAACCTCCCCCGGTAAAAGCTTCATTACCCATGCCAGGCGCACTAGATACCCACGCCTTTACAGGCGTGGTACTTTCAAAACTCAAGCCTTGCTTGTCCTGTTTCTTCCTCTTCTTGTGATTCTACATATCTTCGGATCACTTCTTCGTTTATCCCTACCGTAGATACAAAATACCCTTTACCCCAAATGCCTTTTCTGTCCCAATATACTTTTTTCAAGAAAGCAAACTTTCTGCTTAGAGATCTGCTGGTATTCTTTTTGATGGTTTCCACTACTTTGCTTACGGCATACTTTGGGGGAATTACCATATACAAATGAACATGCTCTTTCTTTATTCCTATCTCTATATATTCCCAATCAGGATAATATTTCCTTATTTCCTGAAGTTTTATTTTCAGATAACTTTTTATTCCGGTTACTAAAATCTTTCTTCGGTATCGGGTTATCCAGACAATATGATATTTTAGTCTTATATATGATATGAGCCGGTTTATGTAATTTCATATTTTTACTATATCAAAGAACGAACGGAAGAAACAGGAAAATGCTCTCATCCCCACCTTTACAGGTGGGGATTTCCCGCTAGAAATTAAAAATATTGTTGGACTTCACATACATTCTATCCGTTATTCTGATCGAGTACATATTGGGTGAACAGAGAGACTCCTACAGGAATTGCATCATCATTAAAATTAAAATGATCATTATGCACAACTAAGGGTTTTTCTCCGGGCTTGGCTATCCCTACCCGTATAAAGGCTCCCTTTGGAACCTTCTCCAGGTAAAAAGAAAAATCTTCAGAACTCATGGCCGGGATTTTAAGTTGTTCTGCCTTACCTTCCCCCAATACCTCGTTCGCTGCTTTAATAACAGCATCAACAATATCAGGATCATTGACCACTGGTGGAACTCCCCATTCATAATCCAGTTCATATTTGACCCCGAAGGATTTAGCAATCCCCTGCATAATGGTATCCATCTTTTCTTTGATTCCCAGTCTGACATCATTATTGTGGCATCTAACAGTCCCACAAAAACTGACTTCTTCCGGAATAACATTAAAAGCTTTTCCTCCGTTAATCATGCAGACCGAAATGACTACTTTTTCTAGCGCATCGATCTGCCGGCTTACAATATTCTGGAATTGAACAACTGCGGTAGAAGCAGCCAATACCGGATCCAGGGATTTATGGGGATAAGCCCCATGCCCGCCAAAGCCTATCACCTTTACCGTAAATTTATCTGCAGAAGCCATATATGGCCCACGCCAAAATGCAATCTTACCTACATTTACAATAGGCCAGCCATGGAGTCCCAAAATATTATCCACATCAGGATCCTCTAATACGCCTGCCTCTACCATGGATCTTGCGCCAACAAGAGTTTCTTCAGCAGGCTGAAAGATAAATTTCACAGTCCCGGAAAATTGATCCTTCATCGTGTTCAACAATTTCGCGGCTCCAAGCAACATCGTAGTATGACCGTCATGACCACATGCGTGCATAACCCCCTCATTTTGAGAAGCATAATCTAATCCAGTCTTCTCCGTAATAGGCAAAGCATCCATATCAGCTCTAAGGGCAGTAACAGTATTAGGGCATTTCTTTTCTCCTTCTATAATTGCTAAAACTCCTGTTTCGGTGCCAATATCTTTTATTTTTATTCCTGATTTTTTTAATTCTTCTTTAACAAGTTTAGTAGTCTCATATTCTTTCATACCTAATTCCGGATGTTGATGTATATATCGTCTTATTTTAACAAGTTCATCTTTCATCTCATAAGCTTTACTTTTAATATCCATTTTTTCTAAGCTCCTTTCTAATAAAGATTATTCACTGAAAATTTTTTGTTTAAACAATCAACCTAAATTAATGGAAAATCGGAACAAGAATGTAATTCATAATTAGTAAAGCAATTAAAGCATTTATAATACATATCGCAAACAGCATGGGCCAATGTTTTGAATTTACCTTAGCTACCCCCAATAATCTACCAGCATACTGTACTTGGGCACCCATTAAAAATATTGCTGGTATTAAAACAGCTACATCCCTTGCGTCCAATAATCCATTAGCATATAGTGATGCAGCAACACCAACTCCTCCACCCATCGATAGCCAGGCACCAGCCAAAACAGTAGCACCTTCCCCAGGCAAACCAAAAATAGCCATAACTGGCCCCAAAACCTTCCCTATAATAGCTAAAACCCCTGAAATATTTAAAGCATGTATAATTACAAATGCCATAATTACATTGGGAAGCATGTTTCTTATAGCAATATTCAGGCCTCTGTTTGCTCCTTCAACAAATACTTCAGTTACCATTTTTTTTCTTTCATTCTTTGGTTTATCAGACATTTTTTTATATCCCCCTTTTGTTATAACTTTTTTTATTATAATTTCTAATTGATTAATTACTCTCCTTAGCCTTTAAATAAATCCGCACAACATTGGCACCACAAAATTTAAGTATGAGTATAAGTGTAAAAGGAACAATCAGCGGCACTTTTACTGCAAGCCCCCCCCCAGGA